>NZ_BADV01000016.1:0-67327 GCF_000238895.1 Pseudoalteromonas sp. BSi20429
TTTTTATTTATTTATATTTGTTTTTATCATTATCTTTATCTCACAATACCCATTCTATAATGTTAATTTTTTGTATTGACTACAACCCAGTAATCTCCCGTTTAAACTTGCATACTAACGATGTTTGGGTATAGAATGCGCCCCAAATTAGCGACTAATTGGTTCTTATGATCTGGGTTGATTACGCCATTATTGGCATCATTGCATTGTCTACCATCATCGGTTTAATACGCGGCTTTGTAAAAGAAGCAATGTCATTAGCGGTATGGGCTGGCGCCTTTATCATCTCTAGCTTATTTTACCAATATTTAGCTTCCTTCCTAACAACCATTTCTGAACCCCTTTTAAGAAATGCTGCGGCCATAGCCATATTATTCTTTGCGACGCTACTGTTAGGCGGTTTACTAAACTACATTTTAGGTGAACTTGTACATCGTACTGGTTTATCGGGTACCGACCGTGTCTTTGGCATAGTGTTTGGTGCTCTACGAGGCGTGTTGGTCGTGAGCGCGTTACTCTTCTTTCTTGATGCTTTTACTGGTGCACCCAATACGCACTGGTGGGGCAATTCTATTTTGATTCCAGAATTTGGCTTTGTTGTTGAATGGTTCTTTTCGTACCTAGAAAACAACTCGAGCTTTTTAAATTCAGTAAACCGTTAATCGGCGAGGATAAATTACATGTGTGGTATCGTTGGAATAGTCGGAACATCCCCTGTTAATCAGGCGATTTATGATGGCTTAACTGTTTTGCAGCACCGTGGTCAAGATGCCGCGGGTATCATTACCATTGAGAATAATACGTTTAGCTTACGCAAAGCAAATGGCTTAGTGAAAGATGCCTTTCACACTCGTCATATGAAACGACTACAAGGTACAATTGGTCTTGGCCATGTGCGCTATCCTACAGCAGGATCTTCAAGCTCATCTGAAGCACAGCCTTTTTATGTTAACTCACCGTTTGGTATAGCACTTGCCCATAATGGCAACCTTACTAATGCAGAAGCTTTAAAAGAGCAGTTATTCTCAGAAGCACGTCGTCACGTTAATACAACATCAGACTCTGAAATTTTACTTAATATCATGGCACATGAATTAAGCAAATCTGATAAGTTGCATTTAGACCCTGAAGATATTTTTACTGCGGTAACCGAAGTAAACAATAAAGTAAGCGGTGGTTATGCAACTATTGCTATGATTATCGGCCACGGCATTGTTGCTTTTCGCGACCCTAATGGTATTCGCCCACTTGTATTTGGTAAACGCGAAACCGAAAAAGGTACTGAGTACATGTTTGCCTCAGAAAGCGTTGCGTTGAAACCGGACGGTTTTGAGTTTGTACGTGATGTAGCCCCTGGTGAAGCTATATATGTTACAGAAGAAGGTGAATTCCATTCACTTAGTTGTGCTGATAAGGCATCTTACTCGCCGTGTATTTTTGAATTTGTTTATTTTGCTCGACCTGACTCAACAATAGACCGTATGTCTGTGTACGCAACACGCGTAAACATGGGGACTAAACTAGGCGAAAAAATTGCACGTGAATGGGCTGACAAAGATATTGATGTAGTTATCCCAATCCCAGAAACTTCATGTGATGTAGCACTGGAAATCGCACGTGTACTTGATTTACCGTATCGCCAAGGTTTTGTTAAAAACCGTTATATTGGTCGTACATTTATCATGCCTGGCCAAGAGATGCGTAAAAAATCAGTGCGTCAAAAGCTAAACGCAATTGATCGCGAGTTTAAAGGTAAAAACGTATTATTGGTTGATGACTCAATTGTTCGTGGTACAACATCAGCACAAATTGTTGAAATGGCCCGAGAGTCTGGCGCTAAAAACGTTTACTTTGCATCAGCGGCACCTGAAATACGCTTCCCTAATGTGTACGGTATTGATATGCCTTCAGCCGCTGAGCTTATTGCTCACGGACGTGAAGTAGAAGATATTAATGCAAGTATTGGTTCTGACGGTTTAATCTTTCAATCGTTAAAAGATTTAATTGCTGCGGTTAGCCAAGAAAATCCTGAAATTACTAAGTTTGAAACTTCAGTATTTGATGGCCAATATATTACTGGCGATATTGATCAAAACTATTTAAATCGTATTGATAAGCTACGTAACGATTCAGCAAAAAGCACCCGAGAAAGTGCGATGTCTTCAGGTTTAGAAATACACAACCAAGACGAAAACGAAGCTGATTAATGATTAGTTAATAAAAAGTCGTTACACAAAAAAAAGGAGCTAATTAGCTCCTTTTTTGCGAAGGAAAGAAAGGGAACATTTCTATCAAACATGACTCTTTTTTTAGGTGAAATTTATTAAGTAAACATTGGGCTAACAATCCCATTAGTCCAAAGCATAGCTGTTACAGCTAAAATAATAACCAGTAATATTAATCCACACGTTACTACCGAGCTGGCGTAAATAAAGCCGCGCTCTTCTGGGATATGCATAAGTATTGGTACGCCGGTATAGAGTAAATAAACCGAGTAAGCCAGTGCAATAATTCCAATACACACTACAAACCAAAGTACAGGCCAAAAAGCGGCGAGTGCCGACATAAACACTGGTGTTGCAGTATATGCTGCAAGTTCAAGTGTTTGTGTAAATGTAGGTTTAGAGCCAAATGTAACCGCCATCCAATGGGCTAAATACGCCAATGCAAAAACACCCGCTATTAAAGCAAAATACATTGCACCTGCAATTAGCAGTGCACTATCGTGCGTTAAAAATACGGGATTGCCTGCACCTATACTCCATCCTAAATAAACAGATGAGTAGTAGCCCATTATTGAAGGAAATAAAGCAATCAGTAAAATATGCGACAAACTATAGGTTAAACTTTCATGGCGATTATCTATTGTTTGCCATTCTTCAAGTGGGTGAGCATAAATGCCCCAGAGGTGATTTAGTATCATAGTACTTACTCCATAAAAGGAACGTATTATTGTTTTGGTTGGTTTATTTTTATACAGTCTATGTACAGTTATGGTTCACTTATTTTGCAAAGTCAAGTTAACTCGTTATTAACATTTAGACGCAGATAAGGGCTTTGATTTATCCCAAGCAAAATTTCGTGTTAAAATAACGGTCTATCAAATTTATTTAGTAATGAGCAGTCAACGTGCCACATAGCCAACTTTTAGAGCCGATTAATAACTTTTTATTGTGTACCACCCCAGAGCAATGGGTGGAGCAAGCAATTAAAAAAGAAAACTTATCAGTCATTTTAATAGATCACTTAATTTGTGAATTAAAAGCAGCTCAAAGTGCGATGTTTTTAATACGTAAATACGCTGTAGATAAAGAGGGTAGTGATGCATTACTCGAGTGGCTAAAGCCATTTGAAACGCTTATTTACAAACGAGAAGGGAATTGGCGCGATCTGGCTGCTAAAAATAAGCTCACTAAATCAATAATTCCTAAATCGAGTTCTCCATACGGGCAAGGTCTAATCGATAAAATGGTTTTGCTGATAAAAGAAGAGCTGCATCACTTTTATCAAGTGCTCGAAATTATGGACGAGTACGGTGTTGAGTATCGAAGTATTACACCATGTCGTTACGCAAAAGGCATGCTCCGTCATGTTAAAACGTTCGAGCCCGATGCATTAGTCGATAAGCTAATAGTAGGCGCTTATATTGAGGCGCGTTCGTGTGAGCGTTTTGCAAAGCTTGCACCGCATGTTGACAAACGTTTAGGTGATTTTTATATTTCGTTGTTACGTTCAGAAGCGCGTCATTACCAAGATTATTTAACTTTAGCGCAAGAAATTGCTGATTTTGATATTACCGAACGCGTAAACTTTTTTGGTGAAAAAGAAAAAGAGCTAATTTCTACAACCGATACTGATTTTAAATTTCACAGCGGTGTTCCAATAGCGCAAAGCTAATTTTCTTTTAAGAAATTAATATACTCTGCTATTTTCTGATTGCTGAAATTATGTTTTTTCATAATTTTAGCAATGCATCCATTTTTAGTTATTATATCAATTCCTCTATTAAATTTTTGTAAGTATTCTTTGGCTCTATAATTTGATTTAGAGACAACTAAATATAGTTTATGAGAAGCAAGATCTGGCGATAAGTACTCAATATTATTATCATCTGAATCTTCGGTTTTAGTGTGTTCAAGCCAATAATTTCCAACCTCTTTAGTACCCGCGACTAAATCAATACGCCCTTGTTGTAGTAAATATAAGCTTGTAGGAAGGCTTTTAGTGGACGTTATTGCCAGCTCCCTATTTCTAGCAAACTCTTGGCTTACAACGGCATTGTCTTCTGTGCCAATACTATAAGGTGTTAATGATTGAACTGTACCATCGAAATTAATAACACTCTCTTTTCGTTTGAAAACTCCTGAGTGAGCAACTGCAAGTGGACGAGAGTAGTAAAAAACTTCATTTCTTTTTAATGAATAAAAAGCACCTAAAATAGCGGTTTTTCTGTTTTTTTCTAATAGCTTTAGGGCGCGGTCCCAGGTCGTAAACTCGGCTTCGCTATTAATACCTTGCGTTTTAAGAGCTGATTCGGCTATTTCATATAGCCAGCCATTACTAGGTAGGTTTTCGCTAAAATAGGGAGGGTAGTTTTCTGTAACAATTTGCCATGTTTGCTTGCTAAATACTTGTGTAGGAATGGCAATTACTACGATGAAAATTAACAGCTTAATCATTCAACCTCTCACTATTATTCATATATATAGATAAATAATAGTCAGAATTTTAAATTATGCGAAAGGCGTGCTAATTAATTCTTGTGATTGAGGGGTAACGACTAAATAAGAGCCTTGGGTATACCAGTCACCTAGCACTGTGCGAGTAAGTGTTTGTTCATTAACTTTATACGTATGAACATTAGGGCGATGAGTATGACCATGAATCATATTCGTAACGTTATGTTTGGCAAAGGTAGCAAGTACAGCCTCATCGACAACGTCTAAAATTTCGATAGGTTTATCAGCTTGGCTTAACTTACTTTTTTCGCGGGCATTACGCGCTATTTTTTTACGATACCAAAGCGGCATTGCAAGCATCAATTTTGGCCACCACCAACCACGGCTCTTTTTACGAAAGTTTTGATATTCAGTGTCTTGAGTGCACATTTCGTCGCCATGTAAAATAACGGTAGGCGTGCCATATAAATCAATGACTGTTTGTTCATCGAGTAATGTCATTGCGGCCATGTCGGCATATTGCTTGCGCATAATGAAATCACGATTGCCATGTATAAAATAAACAGGTGTGCCACCATCATTAACGGCGCTTAAATGTTTTGCTACATCGGCACTCAGTGCAGTAATGTAGTCATCTCCAACCCATACTTCAAAAAAATCACCCAAAATATAAAGTGCATCTACATCTTTATTTAATATATGTGTATTTAAAAAGTCAAAAAATGCAGCGCTAATGTCGGGGCGGTTTTCGCTTAGGTGTAAATCTGCAATAAAGTAAGTTTGGCGAGTCATAGGTCAGTCTATTCTAGTTTTAAAAAAACGGGCATATACTAATAGTATACACCCGCTTATATACTCACATAATATGAGTAAACGTTATTAGTTAACAGTAACGCTTTCGATAATCACATCTTCAAGAGGTACGTCTTGGTGAAAACCAGTACTACCTGTTGCAACTGCTTTAATCTTATTTACTACGTCCATGCCTTCTACTACTTCAGCAAAAACACAATAACCCCAACCTTGCGACGTTTCGCTGCTGTGGTTTAAAAAGTCGTTGTTGTTCACGTTAATAAAAAACTGTGCTGTAGCTGAATGAGGATCAGGTGTACGTGCCATAGCTAAAGTGCCTACTTTATTAGACAGGCCATTATTAGCTTCATTCTGAATTGGGTCGTTTACTTCTTTTTGTTCCATACCTGGAACAAAACCACCGCCTTGAACCATAAAACCATCGATTACGCGATGAAAGATAGTGCCGTTGAAAAAATCAGCATTTGCATACTCTAAAAAGTTTTTAACTGTGTTTGGAGCTTCTTGCTCAAACATTTTAATGGTGATGTCACCAAAATTAGTGTGTAGAACAACCATGTGTTTTCCTATATCCGGTTTAAATATTGGCGCTATTTTATCGTAGTTGGCTAAGATTAACAAAGTAGATGTTTGGTTTGTTATAAAGCGCTAGAGCAGGGGCTTTTCAAGTGGTAACATAACTGTTCAAGTAAATAGTCAAGGACTCAAAGTAAATGGTAAATATATACAACACACTCACGCGACAAAAAGAGCAATTTAAACCTATGGTCGAAGGAAAAATCGACATGTATGTGTGTGGTATCACCATTTATGATTACTGCCATATTGGACACGCTCGTACTTTTGTAGGTTTTGACGTTATTGTGCGCTACTTACGCCATATTGGTTACGATTTGAAATATGTACGTAACATTACAGATATCGACGATAAAATAATTAAACGTGCAAACGAAAATGGTGAGTCAATAAACGACTTAACTGTGCGCATGACTAAAGCGATGCATGAAGATTTTGATAGCCTAAATATGTTACGCCCAGATATTGAACCAACAGTTACAAGCCATATGGATGAAATTATCGTTATGGTTAAGCGCTTGATTGAAAAAGGCCATGCTTATGTTGCAGCTGATGGCGATGTATTATTTGATGTATCAACGTTTGAGCAATACGGTGCACTTTCTCAGCAAGATTTGACTATGTTGCAATCAGGCTCTCGCGTTGAAGTAGCGCAAGATAAAGACGATCCACTTGATTTTGTGTTATGGAAAAAAGCAAAAGCAGGTGAACCATCATGGTCATCACCTTGGGGTGAAGGGCGTCCGGGTTGGCATATTGAATGTTCGGCAATGAGCTCAAAGCACTTAGGTGAGCATTTTGATATTCACGGTGGGGGGTCTGATTTACAGTTTCCACATCATGAAAACGAAATTGCCCAATCGTGCTGTGCAAACAACGGCAAGTATGTAAATACATGGATACATACTGGCATGGTTCAAGTAAACAAAGAAAAAATGTCTAAGTCGTTAGATAACTTCTTTACAGTGCGTGAAGTTTTAAAAGCATACGATCCTGAATCTGTTCGTTACTTTTTAATTTCAGGTCATTACCGCAGCCAACTAAATTACTCACAAGAAAATTTAGACCAAGCGCGTTCATCACTTGAGCGCATTTATACAGCGCTTCGTGATGTCGAACCGGTAGAGTGCGATTTAGAAGGTAATGAGTTTGTTGCTAAATTTAGAAAAGCAATGAATGACGACTTTAATACACCAGAAGCACTACCTGTGTTGTTCGAACTTGCTAAAGAATTAAACCGCGTAAAAGAAAGTGACGCAGTTCAAGCTGGGCAACTTGCGTTTATATTACGCAGTATTGGTAACGTTTTAGGTGTTGCTCAACAAGCACCGGAAGCCTTTTTACAAGGCGGGCAAGATGACGACGAAGTTGCGACAATTGAAGCATTAATTGTAAAACGTAATGAAGCACGTGCGAGTAAAAACTGGGCTGCTGCTGATGAAGCACGTGATGCGCTTAATGCGTTAGGTGTAATACTTGAAGATTCAGCCGGTAAAACAACGTGGCGTAAAGCGTAAGCGTTTAAAGTAATTCACGTTCAACTAAAAAAGGGTTGCCAAATGGCAACCCTTTTTTGATTTTTTAACAGCTTAGCTGTGATATTTCTCACACGCTTCAAGTGTGTTTTCAATTAAGCTCGCGACCGTCATCGGGCCAACGCCACCTGGTACAGGTGTAATAAAATGCGCTTTTTGTTCAGCCACACTGTATTGAACATCACCAACTAATTTACCCGTGTCTAAACGGTTAATGCCTACATCGATGACTATAGCGCCTTCTTTTATCCAATCTCCAGGTATAAATTCAGGTTTACCTACAGCCACAACTAATAAGTCAGCGCGGCGAACATGCGTTTCTAAGTCTTGAGTAAACTTATGGCATACTGTGGTAGTACAACCCGCTAATAAAAGCTCTAGCGACATTGGACGACCAACAATATTTGACGCGCCAACGACAACTGCATGCATCCCTTTATAACGTACACCCGTTGAATCAAGTAATGTAATAATACCTTTAGGGGTACATGGGCGAAGGGCAGGCATACGCTGTGCTAATCGACCAATGTTATATGGATGAAATCCATCAACATCTTTATGTGGGGTAATGCGTTCTAAAATCTTTTCAGCATCAAGACCTTTTGGCAGTGGTAACTGCACTAAAATTCCATCAACTTCGGCATCATTATTTAGCTCGTCAATTAAATCTAAAAGAGTTTGCTCTTGCGTGTCTGCTGGTAAATCAAATGATTTGGAGATAAAACCTACTTCTTCACAGGCTTTACGTTTTGAACCAACATAAACTTGGCTTGCTGGATCAAGTCCTACAAGTACTACTGCAAGTCCTGGTGCACGTAAACCATTTGCTACACGTTCACTTACGCGTTCTGCTACAGCGCTACGTACTTGTTTTGCGATTGCCTTACCATCAATGATGTTTGCCGTCATGGGTGACCTTTAATTGGGGTTAATTAACTAGATACCGATACTCTAAAAACGAATGCATAATAAAATAGGGGTAAAAATGCTAATAAAGAAAACATACTCTTTATTTAACTCGTTTTATAATGTGCCTACTATTTTCGCAGAAAAGCATAGCAGCGCCAAGTTGCTTTTAATGTATATAACATTTGAGTTATTAAATAGTTTAAATTTCAGCCTACTATTGTAATATTTAACCATTGTGCACTAAAAATGAGCACTTGATTGGTTTTATTAAAAAAACGTTTGACCTAACCCCGTCAAATCACTATTATGCACCCCGTTGTCAACGAGGTCACTCGCTAACAATAATAAGTTTCGGCGATTAGCGCAGTTTGGTAGCGCACTTGGTTTGGGTCCAAGGGGTCGCAGGTTCAAATCCTGCATCGCCGACCATTTTTATAATTTATTATAATCGAATAGCTTATTGGTAAACTATGAAGTTTTCGATGCGCCCATAGCTCAGCTGGATAGAGCAACGCCCTTCTAAGGCGTGGGTCGAAGGTTCGAATCCTTCTGGGTGCACCATTTGAAAACATGTAAATATAGCGGTGATTGTAGCTCAGTTGGTAGAGCCCCGGATTGTGATTCCGGTTGTCGTGGGTTCGAGCCCCATCAGTCACCCCATTTACAACGAATATCGGCGATTAGCGCAGTTTGGTAGCGCACTTGGTTTGGGTCCAAGGGGTCGCAGGTTCAAATCCTGCATCGCCGACCATTTTCTTAAAATGGTCTTAAACTCTCAGTTTAAGTGTTCAGTATGAAAAAAGAAGTTAACTCTTCAATGTCGGCGATTAGCGCAGTTTGGTAGCGCACTTGGTTTGGGTCCAAGGGGTCGCAGGTTCAAATCCTGCATCGCCGACCATTTTCTTATCTAATAAGAATAATAAGTAAATTCCTCTAAGTTATAAATCTAAATCTGTTAGCCTATAATTCTATTAAATAATTTCTACTTTAATCCATTCAATGCATAGTTAGCCTGTTTTTTATTCAGTTAGTCTCTATAGTCCCTTATCTAGTCCAAATAATTGCCCCCTATACTCGACTATCATAAATATTAGGTTATAATGCCGCGTCTATTGTTTAACATAGTGCCCGAAGGGCAAAGCAGCAATGGTATCTCATGGTAGCGACGGATGCTTTTAAGTGTGAAAAACCGCTTAAACTTTATCAAGACTCATGCAGATCACTTTGTTTGTAAAGGAAGGCGAACAGTCGCCAAAATTGAATATTGAGGTAAATCATGCAAGTTTCTGTTGAGACGACCCAAGGCCTTGAGCGCCGTATAACTATCACCGTTCCTTCAGAGAACGTTGAGACCGAAGTAAAAAAACGCCTACAACAACTGTCAAAAACACAGCGTATAGATGGTTTCCGTGCTGGTAAAGTTCCAGTATCTGTAATTAACAAGCGTTTTGGCCCTGCAGTTCGTCAAGAAGTTGCTGGCGAAGTAATGCAACGTAATTACATTGAAGCAATCGTTTCTGAAAAAATCAATCCAGCTGGCGCGCCTACATTCGCACCTAAATCACTTGAAGCAGGTAAAGATTTAGAATTCTCAGCAACGTTTGAAGTTTACCCTGAAGTTGAAGTTCAAGGTTTAGATAAAATTACTGTTGAGAAACCAGCGGTAACAGTGACTGACGAAGATTTAGCTAACATGCTAGAAACACTTCGTAAGCAACACGCAGCTTGGGCTGATGTTGATGCAGCTGCTGGCGAAAACGACCGTGTAACAGTTGATTTCGTAGGTACTATCGACGGTGAAGTATTTGAAGGCGGCAAAGCTGAAGACTTCCCATTAGAACTCGGCCAAGGTCGTATGATCCCAGGTTTTGAAGATAACATCGTAGGTAAAAAAGCAGGCGAAGAAGTAGTTGCTGATGTAACTTTCCCTGATGATTACCACGCTGAAAACTTAAAAGGTAAAGCGGCTCAATTCACTATCACAGTGAAAAAAGTTGAAGCGCAAGAATTACCAGAATTAAGCGAAGAGTTTGCAACTAAATTCGGTGTTACCGAAGGCGGCGTAGACGCGCTTAAAGAAGAAGTTAAAAAGAACATGACACGTGAGCTAGACCAAGCGGTTAAAGCAAGCGTTAAAGACCAAGCAATCAAAGGTCTTTTAGCTAACAACGAAATCGAAGTGCCTAAAGCACTTGTTGATCAAGAAGTTGATGCTCTACGTCAGCAAGCAGCTCAACGTTTTGGCGGCGACGCTCAAAACATGCCAGAGCTTCCAGCTGAATTGTTCCACGAGCAAGCTGTAACGCGTGTTAAAACTGGCCTTTTATTAGGTGAAGTGATTAAAGCTAACGAGATTAAAGTTGATGACGCTAAAGTTGAAGCATTAATCGCAACGGTAGCTTCTGCATACGAAGATCCAACTGAAGTAGTAGAATACTACAAAGGTAATGATCAACTTATGCAGCAAATGCGTAATGTAGCAATGGAAGAGCAAGCTGTTGAAGCTATTTTAGCTAAAGCAGTTGTTACTGATGTTGAAAAAGCATTTGATGACATCATGAATCCACAGCAAGGTGCTTAATAAGTCATTGACTTAAGCTCTCGCTAACGATTAAATGGCTCGTGCTACTCTGTTTATACAGCGTGCCCGGGCCATTTTAGTTTTTGGCTCTAAATTTGCGAAAAACGATAACTATGCTTCCTTATAATAAGGATAAGTATAAGCGCATAAGGAATTAAATAAGTATGAATACTGGTATTACAGATCCCCTAAATGCATTGGTCCCAATGGTTGTTGAACAAACACCGAAAGGCGAGCGCTCGTATGATATTTATTCGAGATTATTAAAAGAGCGTATTATCTTTTTAACAGGTCAAGTTGAAGACAACATGGCAAATCTGATTTTAGCGCAAATGCTATTTTTAGAATCAGAAAATCCTGATAAAGATATCTTTTTATACATCAACTCACCAGGTGGTTCAGTAACTGCGGGTATGGCTATTTACGACACAATGAACTTCATCAAACCAGATGTAAGTACAATATGTGTAGGTCAAGCTGCAAGCATGGGTGCTTTTTTACTTACTGCTGGCGCTAAAGGTAAGCGTTTTTGCCTACCAAACTCACGTGTGATGATTCACCAACCATTAGGTGGTTTCCAAGGTCAAGCATCTGACTTTGAAATACATGCTAAAGAAATTCTGTCTATTAAAGATAAGCTTAACCGCTTAATGGCTGAGCATACAGGCCAACCATTAGATATTATCTCTAAAGACACAGATCGTGATAACTTTATGAGTGCCACGCAAGCTGTAGATTACGGCTTGGTAGACTCTGTGTTTACAAATCGCGACAAAAAGTAAGCGCTTGGCGAGCAGGATTGCCTGTTTGCCACTTTGAGTTACTATGCGAAAACCAATAAATTTTGGTATAGTTAAAGCGTATTGAAATAGCCGCCAACAGTTTTGGTGGCCAACGTAATAAAATGAGGTAGCTGAATGTCTGACACTCCTACAGACGGCGACAAAAGTAATAAATTGTTATACTGCTCTTTTTGTGGCAAAAGCCAACATGAAGTGCGTAAATTAATTGCAGGCCCTTCAGTATACGTTTGTGATGAATGTGTAGAGTTGTGTAACGATATTATCAGGGAAGAGATCAAAGACATTGCTCCTAAGCATGATACGTCTGACAAACTACCTGTACCAAAAGAAATTCGTAAACACTTAGACGATTATGTTATTGGTCAAGATCATGCTAAAAAAGTATTGTCTGTTGCCGTTTATAACCATTATAAACGCCTACGTAACCAATCGACTAAGCAAGACATTGAATTAAGTAAAAGTAATATTTTGCTTATCGGCCCAACAGGTAGTGGTAAAACATTACTTGCAGAAACATTAGCGCGTCTACTTGATGTGCCGTTTACTATGGCCGATGCCACTACATTAACCGAAGCAGGTTATGTAGGTGAAGATGTTGAAAACATCATTCAAAAGCTTTTACAAAAGTGCGATTACGATGTTGAAAAAGCACAGCGCGGTATTGTCTACATTGATGAAATTGACAAAATTTCTCGTAAATCAGATAACCCGTCAATTACACGTGATGTATCGGGTGAGGGCGTTCAACAGGCGCTACTTAAACTGATTGAAGGCACCGTTGCTTCTGTTCCACCGCAAGGTGGTCGTAAACATCCACAACAAGAGTTTTTACAAGTAGATACATCTAAAATCTTGTTTATTTGTGGTGGTGCATTTTCAGGCCTAGATAAAGTAATTGAGCAACGTAGCCATAAAAATACCGGTATCGGTTTTGGCGTTAGCGTAAAAGAATCTGCGGCGAGTCGTTCTTTAAGTGAAACATTTAAAGACGTAGAACCAGAAGATTTAGTTAAATACGGCTTAATTCCTGAGTTTATAGGTCGTTTGCCAGTAGTTGCTACGTTAACAGAACTTGACGAAGCTGCTCTTGTGCAAATATTGAGTGAACCTAAAAACGCGATTACTAAACAGTTCTCAGTATTGTTTGGTATGGAAGACGTTGAACTTGAGTTTCGCGATGATGCCTTAGCTGCAATTGCCCACAAAGCAATGGAGCGTAAAACAGGTGCACGTGGTCTTCGTTCAATCGTTGAAGGTGTGTTACTTGATACTATGTACGAACTTCCTTCAATGGATGACGTAAGCAAAGTGGTTATTGATGAAACCGTTATTAAAGGTGAGTCAGACCCAATCTTGATTTATGAAAATAATAAACAAGATAAAGCTGCATCAGAATAGTTTTTAAGCTATTTGAATGAAAAAAGGAGCCTTAGGCTCCTTTTTTTATAATTAATTTAATCGAGTATGGGAAAATTGTTGAACTTTAATTAGGTTATCCCCATATACTTGAGTAATCTTTAAAATAAATGAAGTGCGAAGAGAAACTATAATGACGCTTGAGAGAACCGACCGAGTCGAAATCCCAGTCCTTGCACTGCGCGATGTTGTGGTATACCCGCACATGGTGATCCCGCTTTTTGTTGGCCGTGAAAAATCAATAAAATGCCTAGAAGCGGCAATGGACAAAGACAAACAAATTTTCTTGGTTGCACAAAAAGATGCAACTGTAGATGAACCAGAGCAAGATGATATTTATCGTATCGGTACTATTGCCACTGTACTTCAGTTATTAAAATTACCAGACGGTACAGTTAAAGTTTTAGTTGAAGGTACACAGCGCGCACAAATTGAAGAATTTGTAGATAACGATGACTTTTTTGTTGCTAATGCTCAATTTATTGAATCTGATTTGGTAGACGAGAAAGAACAAGATATTTTTATTCGTAGCGCAATTAGCCAGTTTGAAGGCTATGTAAAGCTAAACAAAAAAATTCCACCTGAAGTACTAACTTCAGTTTCAGGTATTGATGAGCCAGCACGCCTTGCCGATACAATGGCAGCCCATATGCCGCTTAAAGTACCTGAAAAGCAAAAAGTGCTAGAAATTTCAAGCGTTACAGAACGTCTTGAATATTTAATGGCATTAATGGAAGGCGAAATAGACTTACTGCAAGTTGAGAAGAAAATTCGTACCCGCGTTAAAAAGCAGATGGAAAAGTCTCAGCGCGAGTATTACCTCAATGAGCAAATGAAAGCCATTCAAAAAGAGCTGGGTGAGCTTGACGATGTACCTGACGAATTTGAAGCACTTAAAAAACGCATCGAAGAATCGGGTATGCCAGCAGAGGCACAAGACAAAGCGACGACAGAGCTTAATAAGCTTAAGATGATGTCGCCAATGTCTGCAGAAGCGACTGTAGTGCGTTCATACATTGACACATTAATTAATGTGCCATGGAAAAAACGCTCTAAAGTGAAAAAAGACTTAGCGGGCGCGCAAAAAATTCTTGATAGCGATCACCACGGCTTAGATAAAGTAAAAGAACGCATTATTGAGTATCTCGCAGTACAACAGCGTACTAATAAGCTTAAAGGGCCAATTTTATGTTTAGTTGGGCCACCAGGTGTTGGTAAAACATCACTTGGTCAATCTATTGCGCGTTCAACTGGTCGTAAGTATGTTCGTATGGCGCTTGGCGGCGTACGTGATGAAGCTGAGATCCGTGGTCATCGTCGTACATACATTGGTTCAATGCCAGGTAAGCTAATTCAAAACATGACAAAAGTGGGCGTTAAAAATCCATTATTTTTGTTAGATGAAATCGATAAAATGTCATCAGACATGCGTGGCGACCCAGCATCAGCACTATTAGAAGTGCTTGATCCTGAGCAAAATAGCCACTTTGCCGATCATTACCTTGAAGTAGATTACGATTTATCTGATGTCATGTTTGTCGCAACATCAAACAGCTTTAACATTCCGGGCCCATTACTGGACCGTATGGAAGTTATTCGCTTATCGGGTTACACCGAAGATGAAAAGCTAAACATTGCAAAAGAGCACTTAATTACTAAACAAGTAAAACGTAACGGCTTAAAAGAGTCTGAAATAGTTATCGAAGATAGTGCAATTATTGGCATTATTCGTTACTACACACGTGAAGCGGGTGTACGTAACCTAGAGCGCGAAATTTCAAAACTATGCCGTAAAGCAGTTAAAAATATCTTACTTGAAAAAGACACTAAAACAGTGACTATCAATCAAGATAACCTAGAAGACTTTTTAGGTGTGCAACGCTTTGATTATGGTAAAGCTGAAGATGGCGACCGTATTGGTCAAGTTACAGGTTTAGCATGGACAGAAGTTGGCGGTGATTTGCTAACAATCGAATGTGCGGCTGTACCAGGTAAAGGTAAACTTACTTATACCGGTTCACTGGGCGATGTGATGCAAGAGTCGATTCAAGCGGCAATGACGGTAGTACGTAATCGCGCAGATACATTTCGTATTAATAGCGACTTTTACGAAAAACGTGATATTCACGTACACGTACCTGAGGGCGCAACACCAAAAGATGGTCCTAGTGCGGGCGCAGCAATGGTAACAGGTCTTGTATCTAGCTTAACGGGTAACCCTGTACGAGCAGATGTTGCAATGACCGGTGAAATTACGCTACGTGGTGAAGTACTTCCTATTGGTGGCTTAAAAGAGAAATTATTGGCGGCGCATCGTGGTGGAATTAAAACAGTAATCATTCCAAAAATTAACGAACGTGACTTAAAAGAAATTCCAGAGAACGTGCTGGCAGGTCTTGATATTCACCCAGTTACTTGGATTGACGAGGTGTTAAAGCTTGCTTTAGTGCATCCTGTTGAGAGTTTTTCGGTCGAAACACCTAAAAACCAAGAAAAAAGCTAAAAAAAGTGCTTTTTAGGGCTTTTCAAATCTAAACGGTATGATAAGTTAAGCACTGGTTTTCAAGCCTAGCCCTTATGGGGCGTAGGCTTAAGAAAAATATAATCATGTGAGCATTAAAATTTTGCTCTACAATTTTCAAAAAAGTGATGTTAGTTTAAAAAACCATCGCTCTTGATAATAACAATGAAAGAGGATGATATTGTGAATAAATCTCAATTAATCGATCAAATCGCAGCTGATGCTGACATTTCTAAAGCGGCTGCAGGTCGTGCACTAGATTCATTCATCGAATCTGTATCTGGCGCGCTAAAAGAAGGCGACTCAGTTGCACTTGTTGGTTTTGGTACTTTCTCAGTACGTGACCGTGCTGCACGTTCAGGCCGTAACCCGCAAACTGGTGAAACAATCCAAATTGCTGCTGCAACTATTCCTGCTTTTAAAGCCGGTAAAGCGCTTAAAGACGCAGTAAACTAATCACTGTTTTAAACACATTAGTTATGGCGAGTGTAAAGTTACTGATTCACCACAACAGATGAATTAAGTAACTTTACCGCTAGTTACTTCAAGTGAAAAAGCGTATCTGGTAAGATACGCTTTTTTTACATGTGACAAGGTAAAATACCTTGATCAAAAAGAGATAAACAAATGCTTGAGAAAATCAGAGAAGGTTCGCAAGGACCTGTAGCCAAAATAATTTTAGGCGCGGTGATTTTATCTTTTGCCTTAGCAGGGATCGGTAGTTACTTAGGTCAAACCACAGAACAACCCGTTGCTGAAGTAAATGGAATTAAAATTAGTCAAACCGATTTTAACCGTGCTTACCAAAATGAACGTAGCCGTTTAGAGCAACAATTTGGTGAATACTTTACACAAATTGCCGCTGATCCAAATTACATGGCGCAAATTCGCCAAGGTGTAGTTGACCGCTTAGTACAACAAGAATTGCAATCACAGCTAGCGGCTGATTTAGGCCTTCGCGTAAGCGACGAAAGTGTACGTAAAACAATTTTAGAGCTACCGTACTTTCAAATTGGTGAAAAGTTTAATAACGATCGTTACTTACAAGTAATTCGTCAAATGAACTTTCAACCAGATGCTTTTCGTGAATACTTACGTAAAGATATGACACGTAGTCAGGTTGTATCAGCTGTTGCAGGTACAGACTTTGCCCTAGAGAGCGAGCTCAAAAGCGCAATTGCTCTACAGCAGCAAACTCGTAGTATTGACTACTTAGTCATTAATAAAGAAGCGCTTGCCGCGGACGTAGAGGTATCAGAGCAAGAAGTGTCTGACTACTACGAGCTAAACGCATCACAATTTTTATCTCCAGAGCTTATTTCAGTAAGTTATATTGAGCTTAAAGCAGCAGATATTAATGTTGAATCGGTAACCGAGGATGACGTTAAAGCGTATTACGAGCAAAACAAAGCGCAGTACATAGAACCTGAAAAACGTCGCGTATCACATATCTTAATTGATAACAGTGAAGACGATGATGCAGCAAAAGAAAAAGCCAATGCACTTCATGCACAACTAGAGCAAGGTGCAGACTTTGCTGAGTTAGCAGAATCATCATCTGACGATATCGTTAGTGGCGAAATGGGCGGCGACCTTGAATGGATTGAACGTGACGTAATGGACCCTGCATTTGAAGATGCGACTTTCGCACTGCAAAACAAAGGTGACATTTCTGAGGTTGTTGCTTCTGAGTTTGGTTATCACATAATTAAACTTACAGACATTCAACCACAACAAGTTAAAGCGTATGACGATGTTAAAGCTGACTTACGTGCTGAATTAGAACAAGCTGAAAAAGTAGATGCATTTTACGAAAAGCAAACAGAAATGGGCGCACTTGCATTTGAAATTTCAGACCGCTTAGACGACGCTGCAGAAGTTGCTGAAGTTGAAGTTAAATCTACACCTCTTTTAGCACTTAATGCTCTACCAGAGCCTTTAAACAGTCCTGCAGTTGTAACAGCACTAACATCAGTTGATTTACTTGAAGATAAAGTAAACTCTGAAGTTATTGAGCTTGGTGAGGAGCATGCAATTATTGTTCGTATTAACGAGCATAAACCTGCTGCTACTAAACCGCTAGATGAAGTAAGCGAGCAAATTAAAGCGCGTTTAGTTAATGAAAAATCATCGGAGCTTGCTAAAGAAAAAGCGCGTAGCTTATTTGCAGAAGTACAAGCAGGTAAGAGCTTAAATGATGTAGCAAACGAGCAAAGCTTGACGGTTCGTCAAGAAGCGCAATTAACACGTCAAAGCTACACTGTTTCACCTGCTATTGTGACTCAAGCATTTAAAATGGCTCATCCAGCAGATTCTGCGGTAGTTGAGCTTGTTAATTTAAATAATGGTGATGCAGCAATTGTTGCGCTTAAGTCGGTAACAGATGCACAAGTTGCAGCTAATATTGACCCTCAAGCAAAACAAAGCATTACTATGGCGCAAGCTAATAAAAACTACATGGTATTTATTGAAGCGCTTAAAGCAAATGCTGAACTTAACTTACCAACGGCTACACAAACTGTTGAATAATTAATTTTAGCTCATAAAGAAAGGCGCTTTTAAAGCGCCTTTTTTATTGTCTTAAATAAAGTTGGTATATTACCAATTCGCTTAATTAAGTATTATTGCGGATTGGTATTAATTACCTCTGGCAATAAACTCAATCCGATTGCCGCTAGGCTCTCTTATCATCATATGTTGGGTTGGACCTTTACCTAAGTTTTCTGGTGCAAACTCTATAGTAATATTATTTTGCATTTCTAAGTGTGTATGTAGCTCGCTTAACTTTTTGATACTTTCTACACTGAGTGCTAAATGGTGTAAGCCCACATTTTCTGCTCGATTAAACTCCACACGTTTTTCATCATTTTTTACGCGCCATAATGTAATGGTTATTTTATTGTTTGATAAAAAATAAGCGGGGTAGGTTGGATCACTTCCTAGCGTTTTAAAACCAAGTACATCAGTAAAAAATGCTTTGGATGCATTTAAGTTTGATACGGTTAAACCTAAATGATCAACGCCACCAACCCAACTTTTAGAGGTAGAGTTTTCGTCAGCTATTGAGGTTGTTGATAGCAGTAGTAACGCTAATGATGAAATGCCTGTGAGTAATGTTTTTTTTAGCATAGATCCTCTTTATGGTTTTAGTTGTTAAATTACGCATTTAACAAAGACCTTCATAAAGGAGATTACATTACACGCTAGGCTGCGTTTAGCAGCTAAGTAATCGCTGCGTTATTTTTGATTGGGGGTTTTGAAAAACATCTTCAGTAGGGCCATATTCAACCACTTCGCCTTTATCGAGTACAACCACAAAATCACTGATGTGGCGCACTAGGCTTAAATGGTGGGTGATCATTACATATGTTAGGCCTGTGTCGCGCTGCAGCTTAAGTAATAAATTCACTATTTGAGCGCGTATAGAAGGGTCTAAAGACGAAACGGCTTCATCAAGCACAATCACCTTAGGATCTAAAATTAATGCACGAGAAAATGCAACACGCTGTAGTTGCCCCACACTAAACATATGCGGGTAGTAGTGTTTATGATCGATTAACAAACCCACCTTTGAAAGCGTTGCATCAATCTTTTCAGTGCGTTCACTAGCATCAAGCTCAGTATTATATTGCAGGCAATCATCAAGCATTTCGCCAATGGTTAATCCCGGGTTGAGCGATGCAGCTGAATCTTGAAAAATCATACGAATATGGCGACATTGATTATCGCGTACGCCATTATCTTCGATAATATTATTCTCGAGCAAAATTTGCCCGCTATCAGCAGTATCAGCTCCAGAAAGTAGTTTTGCTAATGTACTTTTACCTGCACCTGTTTCACCAATTATGGCAATACTTTCGCCTTTACCGACACAAAACGAAATATTTTTAAGTACTTCAAACTTTTTACGTGAAAAAAGCCCAGCTCGCACATTGAATGTTTTTGATAGTGCTTGTACTTTTAGTAGCGGCTGCATTATTTCATGTCCTTAATTAACGGAAAATGGCACGCATAACTATGACCATGATGCTTAGTAAGGGTGGGAGTTACCACGCAGGCTTTTTGTGCTTGCGGACAACGCGGCCCTAGGCGGCAGCCAATAGGCAAATGTTGCAGAGTAGGGATAGTCCCTTTAAGTGCATAAAAAGGTTCTTTATGCGCTAAACCTTGTTCGTAGTCTGGCAAGCTTTTTAGTAATGCTTGCGTGTATGGATGGCGAGGCTGTTTAAATATTTCATGGGTTGGGCCTGCTTCAACCATTTGCCCGCAATATAAAACATGAATGCCATGCGACCAATGTGCAATCTCTTCAAGTTCATGAGAGATCATCAAAATAGACATGTTTTTAAGTTGGTTTAAGCTTTTTAGTAGTCTAAATACTTGTGCGCGAGTTGTGCTCTCAAGTGCTGTAGTTGGCTCATCAGCGATTAATAACTTAGGCGTGCGAGCAATGGCCATCGCAATCATTACTTTTTGACATACGCCCTCTGAGAGCTCATGAGGGTAACTACTTAGTACCGCTTCGTGGTTTTTAATGCCCACCTTATGAATAAGCGCTTTTACTCTGTCTTTTCTCTCGCGGTTGCGCTTTAAAAAGAAACCTTTAGTTGCGATCTCTGGGAGTGTTTCGGCAATTTGGTCAAATATTTTAGCGGTTGGGTCAAGGCAGCGACTTGGATCTTGATAGATCATCGCTATATCTTGGCTTACTATTTTACGGCGTTTCTCTGGACTTAAACGCATTAAGTCTACGCCGCGCCAATGAATACGGTCGGCAGTAATGTCCCAGCGTTCGTTCAATACACCAATAATCGCTTTTGCTATTAGGCTTTTACCAGAGCCAGACTCGCCCACAAGCGCATGTACTTCGCCTTCTTTTAAGCTAAAACTCACTCTGTCTACGGCTCTAATTACAGTTTCAGAGGTACGTAGTTCAATTGTTAAGTTACGAACATCGAGTAATTGCATTTAATCAGCCTTACGTGCTTTTAGCACTTGTCGCAGGCCATCGCCTACTAAATTAGTAGATAACACGGCTAAAAATAACAGTATACCAGGTAGCGCTACAGTCCACGGTGCTAAATAAATGAGGCCTAGGTTTTCGGCTAATATTGCGCCCCATTCGGTCGTCGGTGGCTGAGCCCCTAATTTTAAAAATCCCAGTGCTGAAATATCTAATATAGCGGTAGAAAGCGCCATCGTGAATATAACCACAATATGCTCATAAATATTAGGAAAAATACCACGCGATATAATATGCCAATTAGACGCACCATCTAGTCTAAACGCAGTAATGTAATCTTTACTTAATTCATCAACAATCAGGTTACGCACTGAGTGAATAAACTGCGGCAGTAATGCTAAAATAATTGCCCATACCGTATTCATTAAACCCGGGCCGAGTATGGCGATTATTATTATTGCCAGTAACAAAGAAGGAATAGAAAGCGTTATATCAAGTAAGTGATTTAAAAAGCTTGAACGCAGCCCTTTACTAATCCCTGCAAAAGTACCCACTAACACACCAAAAATAGTCGTGATTAGGGCGGCTACAACAGAGAGGCCAAACGTATACGTAGCACCATTCATTAAGCGTGAGAGTACATCACGGCCTAAATCATCGGTACCTAAAAGAAAGCGTACATCGCCCATTTCTCGCCACGATGGCGGAATAAGCAGTGCATCAGTGTGTTGTTGGTTTACACCATACGGGGCTAAAAAAGGAGCGGTGGCGGCTAATAGTGCAAACGCCATAAATATCCATAAACCAACCAAAGCAGGGTGGTTATTTTTAAACTTTCGCCAAAATCGCGCCAGTGGCGATTTATTCGACTCTTCAGAAAATAAATTAAACTTTGCCATGGGCCTGATTCCGCGAGAGTGGATCGAATAAAGTGTAAGTAAGCTCAGCTGTAATAGAAGCTAAAATAACAAATAAAGACACTGCCATTAACCCGCCTTGAATTGCAGGAAAGTCACGCTGATAAATACTATCGATTAACCATCGGCCAATACCCGGCCACGAAAAAATAACTTCGGTAATCATCGCAAGCGTTATTAGCGTACTAAATTGCAAACCAATTTGCTTAATTACCGGCAGTAATGCATTACGCAGTGCATGGTGCATGATAAGTTGGCGGCGGTTAAGGCCTTTTGCCCTAGCTGTTTTAATAAAGTTTTGATCCATTACTTTAAGCATAGACTCGCGAGTAAAGCGCACTAATACAGTGGTTGGATACATAGCCAGTACAATAGTCGGAAGTGTTAAATGGCGCAGCGCATCAACAAAGGCCATTCCTTTATATGGAAAGCCAGCCAGTGCAATATCAATTAAAATAAAACCAGTACTGGCGGGTATTTCGTAAAGGAGCCCCATTCTTCCCGACATAGGAAACCAGCCAAGCTTTAATGAAAAAACCATTATTAATAACAATGCGAGCCAAAATACAGGCATTGAATAACCCACCATAGTGGTAGAGTTTATAAGCTTGTCGGGCCAACGTTTATGATAGCCAGAGCCTAAAATGCCAGTCGGTACACCAATAACAACCGATACTATTAATGCGTACACGCTTAGCTCTAAAGTAGCCGGTAGCAAATCAACAATATGGCTAAACACACTATTGCCAGAGGCAAACGAAAGCCCCCAATCACCCTGAAATATTCGCCCTAAAAAGGCAATGTATTGCATAAAGTAATTGCTGTTATATAAATATTTGTCTTCAAGCTCACTATGCTGTGCAAAGTTACTACTTGGTATGCCACTTAAATTACTTAGCGGGTCACCGGGAAATAAATACGCCAGTGAAAACGTAAATACGCTGAGCATCAGTATCATAAAAAAGAATAAACCAAGGCGACGTAAAATATAATCTAAGATCATTATTTTTTCCTCGCATTGGCAAGCGAAATAGCACCAAACGGGCCAAGTGTTATACCTTCCACATCGGCGCTACTCGCTTGAAAGCGCAGGCCATGAGCAATAGGTAACAACGGCAGCTCTTGAATAATTAAGCTTTGTGCGTCTTCGTAGTATTTTTTACGTTTGTTTAAATCAGTGGTGTCTAGCGCTTGAGTGAGCAATAAGTCAAATTGGGGATTACACCAGTTTGCTGGGTTTTTACCACTAAAAGTAGCGGTGCAACTTAGCAGTGGGCTAAAAAAGTTATCAGGGTCGGGTGTATCTGCGGCCCAACCAAGTAATACACTGTCGTGCCTGTGCTCGCCAATACGTTGAATAAACGTGTTCCACTCATATTCTACAATGCTTACATTAACGCCCACTTTGCGTAAATCACTTTGCATAAGCTCAGCCATTTTACGCGCGTTAGGGTTATAAATACGACTCACCGGCATAGCCCATATCGTCATATCAAAGCCATCAGGTAAGCCTGCTTCAATTAGTAACTTTTTAGCAAGTTCTGGATCAAACGTAGGTATATCTTCTTGTGGTTCAAACGCCCAAGAGGTTGGCGGCAAAATAGATTGTGCGCGAGTACCATTACCGTAATAAACCGCCTGCATTATTTTATCTACATCTATTGCATGCGCGAGTGCTCGGCGTACGCGCAAGTCGTCAAACGGGGCACGTTCTGTATTAAACGCCCAATAACCTATGTTTAAGTTCGTTTCTTTTTCAACGTTTATATCATCACGTTGCGCTAAAATACTCAATTGCGCACTACTTGGATGAGCCGTTACATCGCACTCTTTAGTCAGCATTTTTGCTATACGCGTAGTGCCGTTAGGGGTTATGTCGTAAACCAATTGTTCAAGTGCAACGTCGTGCTTCCAATAAAGTGGATTACGGTAAAAGCGTACAAGGTGATCTCGGCGGTATTCTTTATAAATATAGGGACCAGTGCCAATAGGGTACTGATCAAATAAGTTTTCTTCGTTTTTTTTCTTAAGTTCCATGGCGTATTCTTCTGAAAGCACCACGGCAAAGTCAGTGGCCATATTAGCTAAAAAGCTGCTTTCAGGATTAAACAGTTCAAAACGCACTTGGTAGTCAGACACGCGCACAATTTTACGAATGAGTTGATCAATCCCCACACTTTGAAAATACGGGTAATTGGCATCGCCCACAAAGTGATATGGATTGTATACATCGAATAATCGGCTAAAGGTGAATATAACGTCGTCGGCGTTAAAATCCCGCGATGGGGTAAAATAAGAAGTTGTATGAAACTTTACATCTTTACGCAAGGTAAAGGTAACCGATTTACCATCTTTACTAATTTTCCAATCGGTTGCTAACTCACTTTGAAATTCTGCCGTAACAGGGTCAATGCTAATTAAACGGTCGTATAATTGGTTAGCAATTATATCAATAGTTGAACCGGTGGTCGTGACTTGCGGATTAAACGACACAGGGTTAGCTTCAGCGCAATAAACTAAGCCTTGGTTTTTTTCTTCTATGATTTCTTCTTTGCTATCAAGGCAACCAACTAAAGTGGTGGCAAGCAAAACAAGTAATAATTTATGCACCCGCATAACCTCTGACTATTGTTGATCCAACAAGTTGTATTTTTTAAGATAACCACGTAATTGATGATACGTTAAACCAAGTACTTCTGCAGTTTTCTTTTGATTAAATTGGCTATGTTCGAGCGCTTTATTAATCATGTTTATTTCAAAGTCGTTTGAGCGCTCTTTTAAGCTGCACGGAAATTGAATATCGACGGCTATATTACTGCTTACTTGAGCAATCGGCGGCGCAACAACAATAGGCTCGGCATTAACAGTTTGAGCCGCTATAGGTGCTTTAATGCGCGCTTTTGGTCTAAATGGGCTATCGAATGGGTCTAAAATAATCTGGTGAACGGGGATATGTTCACTACCGTGGCGATACAAACTGCGTTCAACCACATTTTTAAGTTCACGAATATTACCAGGCCAATCATAACTAAGCAGTGTTTCTGTTGCGCTTCGGGTAAAACCGCTAAACAGTTCCCACTCTAAATCGCGCGCCATATTCATCGCAAACTGCTCAGCAAGAAGCATAATATCGTCTTGGCGTTCGCGCAGTGGCGGCAGGGTAATTACATCAAAGGCAAGGCGATCGAGTAAGTCACTTCTAAATTCACCTTGCTCAGCTAAATAAGGAAGATCTTCGTTTGTAGCACACACTAAGCGTGTATCTACTTTTACAGTTTGTTTGCCGCCAACACGTTCAAACTCACCGTATTCTATAACTCGCAGCAGTTTTTCTTGTACCATAGCTGAGGTATTAGCTAATTCATCTAAAAACAGTGTGCCGCTGTTAGCGCGTTCAAAACGACCTTCGTGGCGTTTGCTTGCCCCCGTAAAAGCACCGCTTTCGTGGCCAAACAATTCACTTTCGAGTAAGTTTTCGTTAAGCGCTGCACAGTTAAGTTTTACGTAGTTTTGATCCCAACGCTTAGATAAAAAGTGTAAGCGTGCTGCTATTAGCTCTTTACCTGTGCCGCGTTCACCAATAATAAGTACCGGTTTATCTAAATTAGCCAGTTGCGATACCTGATCTAATACAGACAGAAAGCTATCTGATTGGCCGAGTAAATTATCCTGTTGGCGATATTGGCTCATATTTCCTAACTCTTGGTCATTTTTACTAACAGTTAGTGTATTTCATAAGTAGGGATAACTAAAGAAATTTGTATATTTAGTTTAACGTAATGAAAATAAAGTGTATTTTAACTTTTAAAAAGTTGGCAAGCATATTGATACTAGTTATAGCAGACTAACTAAGTTTTAATTACAGAGGTAAATGTTATGGGAATTTTTTCACGTTTTGCAGATATTGTTAATTCTAATATCAACGCCATTTTAGATAAAGCAGAAGACCCAGAAAAAATGGTTCGTCTGATTATTCAAGAAATGGAAGACACGCTTGTTGAAGTACGCTCTACATCAGCTAAAACATTGGCTGAGAAAAAAGAAATTGTACGCCGCTTAGATACGCTTAAAGCACAAGTAAGCGATTGGCAAGATAAAGCCGAACTGGCTTTAAGTAAAGACCGAGACGATTTAGCGCGTTCAGCCCTACTTGAAAAGCAAAAGTCGGCAGATGCCGTTGCTTCAGTCGCTAGTGAACTTGAACATGTAGAGTCTCATATTGAGAAACTACAGCAAGAAGTAACGACACTACAAGAAAAGCTAGCAGATGCGAAATCTCGTCAAAAGGCAATTATACTTCGCCAACGTTCGGCTGAGTCGCGCCTTGAAGTGAAAAAGACACTTGATAGCTCAAAAGTAGAAGACGCACTTAATCGCTTTGAACGTTACGAAACTAAAATTGATGGACTAGAATCTCAAATTGAGTCTTACGATTTAGGTAAAAAGACGTTAGCGGACGAAATTGCTAATCTACAAAAAAATGAAAAGATAGATGATGAGCTAGCCGAACTTAAAAAGAAGTTAGCTGATAAATAATTTATAAAGGGGCACTCAAAGTGCCCCACTGCTTAAAAACATCAAAACGGATTGTCAGGAGAGGATTATGTTTGATTCAGACGTAATAATTGTACCATTTGTTATATTTATGATTTTTGTTGCCCCGCTGTGGTTAATTTTACATTACCGTAGCAAAAAACAAGTAAGCCAAGGTTTAAGTGAACACGAACATCGCCAGTTACTTGAGCTTGCACATAAAGCCGAAAAAATGGCAGACAGGGTTGAAACACTTGAAGCATTACTTGATCAAGAGTCACCACAATGGAGACGCAAAGTATGAGTGCCAAACGCGAATTATTAAGAGACCCACAACGCGGTAAAATAGCCGGAGTATGTGCGGGATTAAGTGACTACTTTAATATGGAGTTATGGTTAGTTCGCATTATATTTGTTAGTGCGGTACTGCTAACGGGTGGCCCATTATTTGTGGTAGCGTATATTGCAGCCTGGTTCATTTTAGATAAAAAAGAGCCCGCAACAGTGCAAACTAAAAGCTCAACTAAAACTGACGATCCGCTAGAAGTAAAATTTAAAGTATGGCAAAAGGGCGAACCACCGCGCCGCGCATTGCAAGATTTAAAAGAGCGTTTAACGCGTGTAGATACTCGCCTTCAAGATATGGAGCGCCATGTAACTTCAAGCGAGTTTACGGTGAGCCGTGAAATTAACAAACTTTAAAGGATTTAATAGCACCTTATTTGCAGCGTGATAAATTACGGCAAATTAGGTGCAAGACACTTTATGAGCCAATCATTTGCAAAAAAGACCTTTAAAAGTATTAAAGGCAAAGCACAAAAAGCCCTTCATCGCAGTTTAGACCAACACGTAAAGCTTGCCGTAACTGGCCTAAGTGGTAGTGGTAAAACAGCCTTTATTACCGCGCTTGTTAAACACTTAACAACCCAAGCGGACGATAAAAACTTACCTTTTTTTGATGTAATGCGCGAGCACCGCCATGTGGCCACTAAAGTTGTGCCGCAAGAGGCGTTAAAAGTCCCTACGTTTAATTATACGCGCGCGCTAAATTCATTATTACCAAGCGATGGGATGCCTACATGGCCTGCATCAACCGAGCGGATTAATACGCTGCGCTTGGCAATAAAGTATCAAAGTAATGCAGGGCTGCGCGGCCACTTTTCGCCGCAATCAACGCTTTATTTAGATATTATTGACTACCCGGGTGAATGGCTCCTTGATTTACCTATGCTTGAGCAAAGCTATGCTCAATGGTGCGAGCAGCAATATCCGTTATTAACTCAGCCTTCGCGCGCAAACACATCAAGTGATTTTTTAATGGCCGTTGAGCAACTTGACTTAAACGCTCCCGTTGATGAAAACGCACTTGCCCATATTGCTCAGCTTTATCAAAGCATGTTAGTCGGGCTTAAAAAAGACACCAAACTTGCCATGTTACAACCTGGGCGCATGCTAATGCCTGGCGACTTACAAGGCGCGCCATTGTTATTGTTTTTTCCGGTATCGGGTAAAGTAAATAGTGACGATGTCGTTGCGGGTTCTAATTTAGCGCATTTAATTAAGCGCTTTAACGCCTATATAAAAGAAGTTGTAAAACCATTTTATAATGAGCACTTTAGGCACTTTGATCGCCAAATCGTACTTGTAGATGTACTTAGTGCGCTAAACGAAGGGCACGAAACACTCCAAGAGCAAAGCAGTGTAATAAACCAATTACTCGCACACTTTAATTACGGTGAGTCGGGCTTTTTTAAACGTTTATTTAAGCCCAACATAGACAAAATATTATTTGCAGCTAATAAATCAGATCATATAAGTGCTAAGCACCATAAAGATTTAGCACTGCTACTTGATTCGCTCGTGCATGAGCAAAGTAATCATTTAAAGTTTGATGGTGTAAAAATAGAAACCATGGCCATGTCTTCAATTACAGCAACGCAACCGCGCCAAATTACCGACAAAGGCCAAACGCTTGACTGTATTTACGGCAAACCATTACACGAGCCTGATTGGCTTACGTATTTACCGCCGCAACCTCCCTCGCGGATGCTTAATAAAAATGAGTGGCCAGCACAGGGATTTGAATTTTTATCGTTTTCTCCAATGCCGAGCCCCGATAAACAACTCAAACATATTCGATTAGATCATGTCATGCAGTACCTGCTAGGAGACAAATTAACATGAGTGAGTCAAACCAACCATTTCAAGCAGGGCGTCGCATAGATACGCAAAGCATTGAGCAAAACGAACCCGTTTTAGCACCTGCAAAAATTATTCAGCACGGACAAAGTGATTACGAAGAACTTGAAGATGAAGCACTAGAGCCAGAAATAGATCTAGAACCTGTGTACAAAAAGTCAAAGTGGCAAACGCTTAAAGGTGTTTTTGCTATTAGTTTTATAGTGCTGGTGCTTTTAGAGTTTGCATACTCGTTATTATTTGCTTTCGAGCAGTCAATTATTTTAGGCAGTGTTTATTTAACCGCGGTTGTAAGTGGCGTGCTGCTAATAGGGCGCTTATTGTGGCGAGAGTACCGAATGCTGCGCAGTTTAAAGCGTAACCAATTGCACCGAGTTGAAGCCGACAGGCTTTTAAACAGCGAGCAAGTAGGCGGTGCATTACCTTGGCTTGAAAAGCTTAATAAACACCAGGAGCTTGATAACTTTGAAACCTTTAAAAACCAAGTAGCGACGCATCACAGTGACAAAGAAATAATGACGCTGTACGCCAATAGTTTATTAATAACCCAAGACACCAAAGCTAAAAAGCTTATAAATCGTTTTGCGACTGAATCTGCACTGCTAGTTGCCCTAAGCCCACTGGCGCTGGTGGATATGATGGCTGTGCTTTGGCGCGGAACTAAGTTAATAGAACAAATTGGTAAAATTTATGGCATTGGTTTTGGCTACGCGAGCCGTATAAAGCTGTACCGTATGCTGATAAAACAAGTAATGTTTGTAGGCAGTGCTGAGCTTGTATCTGACCTTGCTGCAACTGCACTGAGTGCTGAGCTTTTAGGTAAGCTTTCGGGGCGGGCAGCGCAAGGGGTCAGTGCCGGTATTTTTACAGCGCGTATTGGTTACAAAGCAATGGAGCTTAGTCGCCCATTACCACGGCTTGAAAACAAACGCAGCTTACTAAAAGGCACTGTGCAAAGCATCGCAGGTAAAATTATGAGCCGTAAAAAGGCTGAACCAACACACTAGGGTCTGTTGAACTTTCTAGGTTAAATTTGCAGCAGTCTGTTTGGTATTTAGGCAAGGCAGAGCCTATGTAGTGTGGTTATTCCCCATAAATGGGTGATAACGTAGCATTAATGCTAAACAGGCGCTGCCCGTTGGGTTCTTTCTAGGGACGATAAACTCTTTGTTGCCTACATGGATGTAGGTAAGGGGCGTGAGCAGGACGCGGAAGCTTTGCTCGATTTTTACTTAGCCCACTAGGTTACAAACCTCGCGCCGCGATTTAATCGCCCCTAGATTGAACAAATTTCAATCCGCAAAGGTCAACACGCCCTGGTGGCAATATTTGTGTACAAACGTGCGCTGCACGGTTTTTACACAAATAGCCATCTGAGCATCCGGCATGCTTGCTGTTTGTAAGCGCATACGTTTTGATTGTTGAATCGCAAAAACATAATAATCAAAAAATGAGCCTACAATGAGCAAGCATCATATAAACACCCAGTGTATTCACGGACCACAAAAAGCAAACGACCCGCACGGCGCACTCACTTCTCCTTTGTATCAAACCTCTACCTTTCATTTTGAAAATGCCGCACAAGGTGCTGCGCGTTTTGCAGGCGACGAACCTGGCTATATTTATACGCGTTTAGGAAACCCCACAACCACAGAGCTTGAGCAAAAAGTTGCTCAACTAGAGAGTTGTGAAGCAGCTGCTGCAACCGCAACAGGTATGGGGGCTGTATCTGCCTCAGTACTGAGCTTTTTATCGCAGGGAGATCATCTTGTTGCCTCAAGTGCTTTGTATGGTTGTACCTTTGCGTTTTTCTCGCATATGTTGCCGCGCTGGGGAATCGAAGTCACTTTTGTTGATATGACCAACGAGGACGAACTACGCGCTGCCATCAAACCTAATTCAAAAATGATATTTGTAGAAACGCCAATCAACCCCACTATGGCGGTTATTGATTTGGCACTTATTGGCGCAGTTGCTAAAGAGCACAATTTAATTAGTGTGGTCGACAACACCTTTTTAACACCGCTACTGCAATCGCCTAAAAAATACGGTATCGACATTATAATGCACAGTGCGACCAAGTACTTAAACGGCCACGGAGACGTAGTTGCCGGTATTGTATGTGGATCGCTTGAGCACATAACACACATTAAAATGACCGTACTAAAAGACATTGGTGCAACCATAAGCCCGCACGACGCATGGCTAATTAATCGAGGTCTAAAAACACTCGCCATTAGAATAGAGCGCCATTGTCAAAGCGCACAAACGATAGCCGAATATCTAGAAGCGCACCCACAAGTAAGCACCGTATATTACCCGGGGCTTAAATCGCACCCAGGTTATAAGTTTATTGGTAACCAAATGAAAGCCGCTGGTGGTGTTATTGCGTTTGAAATAAAAGGCACGCTACAAGATGGCGCACAATTTATTGATAGTATGAAACTTTGTACACTTGCAGTAAGCCTAGGCGACGCTGAAACACTGATTCAGCATCCTGCATCTATGACTCACTCGCCTTATACGCCAGAGGAGCGAGCCGCCGCTGGAATAAGTGATGGGCTGATCAGACTCTCGGTTGGGCTTGAAGATGTTAACGACATTATTAGTGATTTAAACCAAGCTTTTACTAAAATTGGTTAGGTGTAATTAATTATATACACATAAAAACAAGCTACAGGCCTTTGTTTAAAGGTCTGTATTTTTATTGTGCCACTAGTGTAATTTTAACTTTACGATTGTGGTGATCGCGCCAAATACTGATGTTAGCCTATCTATTAAACTTTTCTTCACTTTTGCATAGTATGGGGTCATTCGATATTCAATAGGTTTGAGTATCACACTGACACCGATTTAGGGCTCACACCCAAGAAGGTACTTATGGCTAAAGCAAGTAAATACACATCCAAAACACCAGACGAAAATGGTGTTATACACTGGAGTGATGAAGAAAATAAAATTTGGTCTGAGCTTGTAGCGCGCCAACTTGCATGCATTGAAGGCAAAGCCTGCAACGAGTACATGCAAGGGTTAAAAAAGATTAACCTGCCGCACGATCGTATTCCGCAGTTAAGCGAACTAAATGAAGTGTTACTAGCCACTACCGGTTGGCAAGTTGCACCAGTACCTGCGCTTATCGACTTTGATGAGTTTTTTAGATTACTGGCAAACAAGCAGTTTCCGGTAGCTACATTTATTCGTAGCCGCGAAGAATTTGACTACCTACAAGAGCCAGATATTTTTCATGAAATATTTGGCCACTGCGCCATGCTAACTAATCCTGACTTTGCCGAGTTTACACACAAGTACGGGCAATTAGGTTACGCAGCGCAGAAAAAGGACCGTGTATACCTTGCGCGTATATACTGGTTTACAGTCGAATTTGGTTTAATGCAAACCGAAGACGGTCTGCGTATTTACGGCGGCGGCATTTTATCAAGCCCAGGTGAAACTCAGTACGTATACTCAAATACGCCAGAAATCAGCCCAATGAATGTGCTTGATGTACTGCGTACGCCGTACCGTATTGATATTATGCAACCACAGTACTACACCATAAATTCGATTCATGATCTGTTTGATATATCGCAAATGGATATTATGACTTTGGTTGAGCGAGCTAAAGAGCTTGGTTTGCACGACCCAAAATTTCCACCAAAAGAAAAATTAGCCAGTTAAATATTAATGCTAAAAAAGCTAAAAGTAAGGATTTAGAATGTCTTCATTAAGTGCACAAAAATGCGAAGCCTGTCATGTAGATGCGCCAAAAGTATCTGACGAAGAGTTAGCGCAATTAATTACTAAAATCCCAGACTGGGTACCAGAAGTACGCGACGGCATTATGCAGCTAGAGCGTGTTTATAAATTTAAAAACTTCAAACAGGCTATCGCGTTTACTAACAAAGTAGGCGACATGGCAGAAGACGAAGGCCATCACCCCGGTTTATTAACCGAGTGGGGCAAAGTAACGGTTACATGGTGGAGCCATTCAATTAAAGGCCTACACAAAAACGATTTTATTTGCGCAGCTAAAACAGACGACGTATTTAACGCGCTGTAAACCACACTAATTGAGCAAACCAACAAAAGCACTTATTTTATAAGTGCTTTTTTGGTTTTGGAGTGGTTATTAGCGTAGGTTGGGTAGAGTGAAACGAAACCCAACGAATCTTTAATGAACTTATTTACCTCGGTGCTTTTTTACCACCAATACTTTCTTTCGACCTAGATTAAAAAATTCCTTTTTTATTTATACGTTTATATTTTTAGTGATATTTTAGAGTTAATAACGAGCTTCAGAGTGAAAATTTAATGATAAAGGTGATCAAGGATGACAAGATTTCTGACTTTAGAGATCTAGTAAATTCCAATTCAAGTTTTGTTTATAAGTCTTATAATAACAAAAATGATAAAAATCAATGGAATATAATTTGTTCTTGTATGGATTGGATCACTGTATCGATTAGGTATTTACAATATCCTCCAGGATTAGAGGAAAATATTGATATGCGTGTTATGCAGATGTTTTCTTTAATTTCTGCGATAGATCTTGTTTCAGAATCAATAACCCAACTACACCGAGTGTTTATAAACCCAAAGACTTTACCTTTCTCTGGTGAAAAAGAATGTTTTACAAATCGTTTATTTGACGAGGATGATAACAGTTATTTCAAATCGATAAGAGCCTCATTTGGCGCGCATCCAGTAAACTTAAATCATACAGATTGTAAAAGATTTGCTAGTTGGCCTTACGATAACCACATGGAGAATGGTGAACTTACTGTTAATTTATATAGTAATAAAGTGGGTGAGAGTGATTTAGTTATGGTTCTTAACTCTAACGAGCTGTTTTGCTTTCTTCTTAGGAGGTATGACTATCTAGATGTTTTATCTCAAGCAATAACAAAATTATTTAACGATTTTAAGCTGAATTTAACTAGGCAACCTATAGAGGCTAAATCATCCAATTTAGAACAGTTATATATTTTAAAAAACGAGTCTGAGATAAGGTTAAACAATGATTATTATAATGATGTTATTGATAATTTAATTATGGTTTACGAAGCAGAACCTTTAGAGACAAATCTAGAAATTAAAGCTACCAATTATAGAAAGTCACTAGAGCCATTAATTGATGAAATAAAAATAAACCTTCAATTAATGAATATTATAGATTTAGATAATGATGGGCTTCTTGAACCCAAGTCAGATCTCAGTCGAAAGCTAAGTTATGAGTTAGGGAAGTTTTACAGTTGGCTGCATGAGAATCGCTATGATCCATTAGCTAATTATTACTTAAAAAGATTTAATAAAGAAACAGACTACATGTATGACTTTAAGATAGAAGATCCAGTTAATACGTTATTTATTAAGACAAAAGTAATGCTACTTGATTGAGAGTTTATTGCCATAAACAAAAAAGCCCTAAGCCAAAGGGCTTAGAGCTTTCTATATACAATTAAAGTTTAGCTAAAACACTTAACTTCAAAGTATCGTTGGGTTTCGTTTCACTCAACCCAACCTACGTGTCACTCATCAATTGAGCGTAGTAGGGCGTTGATGCCTACTTTTTCACGTGTTTGCTTATCTACTTTTTTCACGATAATTGCAGCGTAAAGGCTGTGAGTACCATCTTTTGACGGTAGTGCGCCTGGTACAACTACTGCACCTGCTGGTACGCGGCCGTAGTGAATTTCGCCAGTTTCGCGGTCGTAAATACGGGTGCTTTGGCTGATGTAAACGCCCATTGAAATTACTGCGCCTTCTTCAACAATTACGCCTTCAACAATTTCAGAACGTGCGCCAATAAAGCAGTTGTCTTCAATGATAGTTGGATTAGCTTGTAGAGGCTCTAAAACACCGCCTATGCCTACGCCACCTGATAAATGTACGTTCTTACCAATTTGTGCACATGAGCCTACAGTCGCCCACGTATCAACCATGGTGCCGTCGTCAACGTATGCGCCAATGTTTACGTACGATGGCATAAGTACGACGTTTTTACCTACAAAGCTGCCTTTACGCGCTACAGCGTTTGGTACTACACGCATACCGCCTTGTTGAAATTGCTCTGGCGTATAGTCGCTAAATTTAAGTGGTACTTTGTCGTAAAACTGGTTTACACCGTCGTTCATTGGTTGGTTGTCGCGAATACGAAACGACAGTAATACTGCTTTTTTAAGCCACTGGTGTACAACCCATTCACCCGATATTTTTTCAGCAACGCGTGCTGCGCCGCTATCAAGTAAATCAAGTGCGTCAATAATGGCTTGCTTTACGTCGCTTGATACTGTGCTTGGGCTAATGCTATCGCGGTTGTCCCATGCGTTTTCGATCATCGTTTTTAAATCTGACATGTGTGTCCTCTATTCTGTTTCGGCGTTGAATTTTTTACGTAATGCCTGATGAATTTTTGCTTGCTCTTCATCAGTCAGCGCTTGGTATTCGTTATTAGATACGACAAAGAAATCCTCGGCACGTTCACCTACCGTTGTAATACGGGCAGCGTGAATGTGTAGTAAATGCGCTTGGAAAACTTCGGCTATTTTGGTTAGTAAACCTTGTATATCGACGGCTTGAATTTCTATTAAGCTACGGTCTTTGCGTGCATGTGGGCGCAACACAATTTTAGGTTTAATATTAAAATCTTTAAAGCGTTGAGAGCGGCTTTTTTTAAAGCGAATCTTTTTACGCGGATCGCTTAGTGCTTGCTCAAGCCCACGTTTAATTGATTGCGCTCGACCACTTGCAATAGGGTCGCCACTTACTTCAAGTATTACAAAGCTAAACAAGACGTAGCCGTCTTTTGTGGTCAGTACTTGCGCGTGTTGTATTTGCGCTTTTTTAGAGCCAATCACACTTACTAATCGGGCAAACAGTGGTCCAGAGTAGGGGCTGTATACAAATACTTGTGTGCCACCATGCATAGCTTTGTTAGATACAACAACACTTGGCTGGCTTAAGTCTGTGCTACTTAATAAATGCTCACTTTGCCATGATATTTGCTGTTCGCTAAAGGCGGTAAAGTAGTTGGCTTTAAAGCGGCTCCAAATTAAATCAATTTTTTCCTCTTGATAACCCAGATTTATTAAGCGTTGTTTAGCTTGGTGCTTTTTGTCGCGAATTTGGTCGCGTTGATCCATTGGGTTTTCGAGCCCTAGGCGCAAAGCGCGTTGCGTGTGTAAGTAGAGCTCACGCAGTAGGGTGTTTTTCCAATCGTTCCATAAGTTGTCGTTGGTTGCACGTATGTCGGCAACGGTTAAACAATATAAGTAGTCGAGTTGGCGCTCTGTTTTAACGCGTGTAGCGAAGTCTTTTATTACAGCAGGATCGTTAATGTCTTTACGCTGTGCGGTAACCGACATAAGTAAATGATTACTTACAAGCCATGCAACGAGCTTTGCATCCACCGATGAAAAACCATGTAATTTAGCAAATGCTATTGCGTCAACAGCGCCAAGTTCTGAGTGGTCGCCACCTCGGCCTTTAGCAATGTCGTGAAATATACCGGCTAAATAAAGTAGCTCTGGTTTGTCCATTCGAGTGACTATTTCACTGCAAATAGGAAACTCGCTAATGCCTGTTTTATCAAAATATTCGTAAATGTTTTTGATTAATTTGTGAGTGTGCTCATCTACGGTGTAGGCGTGAAACAAATCAAACTGCATTTGCCCAAATATATTACGCCACTGCGGTAAGTAGGCGGCAAGCATGCCGTGCTTGTGCATGAGCGTAAATGCGCGGCCCATGCCGTTAGGATGTTTAACTAAGCGTAAAAAGGCTTCGCGACAGGCTGCGTAATCTTGCAAATCGCCCAATAAACGACGGCGCACTTGGCGAATAGTACGAATAGTACTTGGGTAAATATGCGTTATTGCTGGGTTATCGGCTATGTGCTCAAACAATACAAAGAGTTGGTCGCGTCTAAAAAATACCGACGGATCTTTTACGCGTATTTGATGACCTACTTGCTCAAAGTTTCTGTCGAGTTCAATTGCTGCCACAGCACTACTTTCGGGCATTATACTTTGTTCAAAGTATGAAAGTAGCATTTGGTTAAGCTCGCGCACGCGGCTCATTATTCTAAATAAGCGTTTCATCATACGCTCAACAGAGGCTTTACCGTCGCTACCAAAACCTAAAATTTCGGCGGCTTGCGGTTGATGATCAAACAATAAGCGGTTTTCAGCCCGACCTGCAGCTAAATGCAGCGCAAAGCGAATATTCCATAGGTTTTCTAAGCACTCTGAAAGCTCTTGAAACTCTTCGTGAGTTAAGTAGCCGTGGCTTATTAACTCTTGCAGGGTTTCGGTTCTAAAATGCTTTTTTGCCACCCAAATAATGGTTTGTAAGTCGCGCAGACCACCGGGGTTTTCTTTAATGTTTGGCTCAAGATTATACGCTGTGCCGTGGCACTTTCTGTGGCGTAAGTTTTGTTCTTGAACTTTGGCAGTAAAAAATTCACCTGAGCGCCATACTGGCGTTTCAAGAATATGCATTTTGAGTTTTTCAAACTCAATGTGGTTACCAAAAATAAGGCGGCTTTCGAGCAAGCTGGTGGCAAAAGTAACGTCTTCACGTTTTTGCTCAATGGCTTGTTCTATTGTACGCACGCTGTGACCAATCTCTAAGTTGAGATCCCATAGCATGGTGACAAACTGGCCTATTTTTTCGCATATTTCTTCGCTTGGCGGTTTAGTTACAAGCAATAAAAAGTCGATGTCGGAGTAGGGATGTAGCTCACCACGTCCGTATCCGCCTACCGCTATTAATGCTAAATCAGGTTCGCGCGCTAAGTCGTAAACATGAAAAAGCTTAATGAGTAGGCGGTCAATAAACTCAGCCCGGGCATTAATTAAATTCCCAACCGGTTGTTTAGAAAATTCGTTATGTAACCATTTATAAAAATAGCTAGAACAATCGCGATAATCACTAAGTTGCTCTGCATCGCTAAGCAACTTTTTTACTTTGTTGGGTAATGCCACGTGGGCTGGCTCCTTGTTGAACCTTTCACACGGATAAGAATTTTCTTATCAAGTGTTTCGGTTTTATTAGTGTTCTATGATCCGCTCGATAGTATCATCTGATCGTAGCGTTAAAATTTCAACACCATTTTCAGTCACTAATAAAGTATGTTCCCACTGTGCAGACAAACTACGGTCGCGTGTTACTACTGTCCAATCATCTTTAAGAAGTTTGCATTGGCGTTTACCCGCATTAACCATAGGTTCAATAGTTAAACACATACCTGCTTTTAAGGCTTCGCCAGTACCGGCTTTACCGTAATGCATTATTTGTGGTTCTTCATGAAATCCTGCGCCGATACCGTGGCCGCAATATTCACGTACAATTGAGTAGTTAAAGCTCTCTGCATATTTTTGAATTGCTGAGCCAATATCACCCAAGCGCACACCTGGTTTTACCATTTTAATAGCAAGGTATAAGCTTTCTTGTGTTACTTCTGCAAGACGCTTAGCTTGAATGTTTGGTGTACCAACGTGGAACATTTTAGATGTGTCGCCGTGGTAACCATCTTTGATGACAGTTACGTCGATATTTACACTGTCGCCTTCTTTTAATGCTTTGTCATTTGGAATTCCGTGACAAATAACATGATTAACTGACGTACAAACTGATTTTGGAAAGCCATGATAATTTAACGGAGCAGGGATTGCTTGTTGCACATTAACAATATAATCATGACAAAGTGTATTTAGCTCATCGGTGGTAACACCTGGCACTACATGAGGGCCGATCATTTCAAGTACATCGGCCGCTAAGCGCCCAGCTACGCGCATTTTCTCTATTTCTTCAGGGGTCTTGATAATAGCGCTCATTGAGGCTCCAAAGTTGAGTTTTTAACATTTATCGTCGAACAAATTTTGCACGCGATGTTGAGTATTTAATTTTAATATGGTATAAAGCGCGCCGTCTTTTTACAAATAAATTCTTAAATGATTTTTTGTATTTAAGGCAAACACAATTTTATTTTAACACACACACGTATCGTCACATACACTTGGGTGCATTTGAAGTTTAATTACTTCGGTGTTGGTGCTATGGGATATGTGGAGGCCTAACCCTAAACAACTATAGAGGATCTATAAAATGGCAAACGTTTCAATGCGCGATATGCTTCAAGCTGGTGTTCACTTTGGTCACCAAGCACGTTACTGGAACCCTAAGATGAAGCCTTTCATCTTTGGCACACGTAACCGTGTACATATCATCAACCTTGAGCAAACTGTACCAATGTTCAACGACGCACTTAAGTTTTTATCAAGTGCTGCAGCAAACAAAGGTAAAGTTCTTTTCGTTGGTACTAAGCGCGCAGCAAGCGACGCAGTTAAATCAGCTGCTTTAGAAAGCGACCAGTTCTTCGTAAATCACCGTTGGTTAGGTGGTATGTTGACTAACTGGAAAACTGTACGTCAATCAATCAAGCGTCTTAAAGACCTTGAAGCACAAAGCCAAGACGGAACTTTCGAGAAATTAACTAAGAAAGAAACGTTAACGCTTAACCGCGAAATGGAAAAGCTTGAAAAGAGCCTTGGTGGTATCAAAAACATGGGCGGTCTTCCAGACGCGCTTTTCGTTATCGATGCTGACCACGAGCACATTGCTATCCGTGAAGCAAACAACCTAGGTATTCCAGTTGTTGCAATCGTAGATACTAACTCTAACCCAGACGGTGTTGATTACATCGTACCTGGTAACGATGATGCTATCCGTGCTGTAAGCCTTTACACTAGCGCTGTTGCAGCTGCTATTACTGAAGGTCGCGAGAATAACATCGTTGCTCAAGCTGAGAAAGACGATTTCGTTGAAGCTGAGTAATTAGCTGTCATCAAGTCTTCATCTTTTTAAGGTGAAGACTTGCTATTCTTGTCGAGCGGGTAACCCGCTTATCTAACCTGATTTCAGATTTGAGGATTTACTAATGGCTGTAACTACTGCCCTAGTTAAAGAATTACGCGAGCGCACAGGCGCTGGCATGATGGATTGTAAAAAAGCGTTAACTGAGACTGATGGCGACATCGAGTTAGCGATTGAAAACATGCGTAAAAGTGGCGCTGCTAAAGCTGCTAAAAAAGCAGGTAACATTGCTGCTGAAGGTACTATCATCATCAAGCAAAACGCGGGTGTTGCAGTACTAGTAGAAGTTAACTGTCAAACAGATTTCGTTGCAAAAGACGTAAGCTTCTTAGCATTTGCTAACAAAGTTGCTGACGCTGCAATTGCTGACACTATCTCTATCGAAGACTTACAAGCTAAGTTTGAAGAAGACCGTGTTGAGCTAGTGACTAAAATTGGCGAAAACATCAATGTACGTCGTTTACAGTACGTAACTGGTGAAAACCTAGTTGAGTACCGTCATGGCGATCGTATCGGTGTTGTTGTTGCGGGTGTTGCTGACGAAGAAACACTTAAGCACGTTGCAATGCACGTTGCTGCATCTAGCCCTGAATACTTAACACCTTCAGATGTACCAGCCGATGTTGTTGCTAAAGAAAAGCAAGTACAAATCGAAATCGCGATGAATGAAGGCAAGCCTGCTGAAATCGCTGAGAAGATGGTTGTTGGCCGCATGAAAAAATTCACTGGTGAGGTTTCTCTTACTGGTCAAGCTTTCATCATGGAGCCTAAGAAAACTGTTGGCGATATTCTTAAAGAGAAAAACGCAACAGTTACTAGCTTCGTACGTGTAGAAGTTGGTGAAGGTATCGAGAAGAAAGAAGAAGATTTTGCTGCTGAAGTTGCTGCTCAAATTGCTGCTGCTAAAGCTAAGTAAGATTACTATTTGTGAAGGATAATGAAATTAGATGCAATTAAAGTACTATTTGGTTTTGCTTCGCAGCTAGAAATTCTTTAAAATAACCGCGCTTTTATGTTTAACATAAGCGCGGTTATTTTTTATCCATAATTCAATAAAAGTTGGCCCCAATACTATGACTATCAATCGCAAACCTATTTTTAGACGTGTTCTTCTCAAATTAAGTGGTGAAGCTTTAATGGGAGACGAAGGCTTCGGCATCGATCCTAAAGTTTTAGACCGTATGGCACAAGAAATTAAAGAGCTAGTAGAGCTCGACGTAGAAGTGGGTTTAGTTATTGGTGGAGGTAACTTTTTACGCGGTGGATCACTTGCAGAAGCAGGTATGAATCGCGTAGTAGGCGATCACATGGGTATGCTTGCAACGGTTATGAACGGCCTTGCAATGCGTGATGCGCTACACCGTGCATTTGTAAATTGTCGTCTTATGTCGGCTATTCCGCTTAATGGTGTATGTGACGCTTATAACTGGGCTGAAGCAATTAGTTTATTGAAAACTGGTCGCGTAGTCATTTTTGCAGCGGGTACTGGTAACCCATTTTTTACTACCGATTCTGCAGCATGTTTACGCGGTATCGAAATTGAAGCGGATACAGTAATTAAAGCGACTAAGGTTGATGGCGTATACAGTGATGACCCTGTTAAAAACCCAGATGCGACGCTTTATACCCACTTAAGCTACAATGAAATCATTGAAAAAGAATTAAAAGTTATGGATTTAGCGGCATTTACTCTAGCCCGCGATCACAATATGCCATTGAGCGTATTTAACATGAATAAATCAGGCGCGCTAAAACGCGTAATTATGGGTGAAGAAGAAGGTACACTTATTTCTTCACAAGCCTCAGATGAAATAATCAAATAATTAGGATTAAACCGTGATTAACGATATTCAAAAAGACGCGCAAGCGCGCATGCAAAAAAGTGTAACTGCACTAGGTAGCCAATTATCTAAAATTCGTACTGGCCGTGCACATCCTGCAATCCTAGATGGCATTATGGTGTCGTACTACGGTGCTCCAACGCCTTTAAACCAAGTTGCTAACGTAACAATTGAAGATTCTCGTACACTTGCTATTGGTGTATTTGATAAGTCTTTAGCGCAAGCTGTTGAAAAAGCAATTATGGCGTCTGACTTAGGTTTAAACCCTATGTCGGCAGGTACTGTTATTCGCGTACCACTTCCTCCACTTACAGAAGAGCGTCGTAAAGACCTAATCAAAATTGTACGTGGCGAAGTTGAAGGCGGTCGTGTTGCTATTCGTAACATTCGTCGTGATGCTAATGGCGATGTAAAGGGTTTATTAAAAGATAAAGACATATCTGAAGATGAAGCGCGTCAATCAGATGATGCGATTCAAAAGCTTACTGATAAGTTTATTAAAGAAATGGATACTTTATTAGCTGCCAAAGAAACAGAATTGATGGAAATCTAAGCAACTAAAATTATTAGTTTTGAAACGCCGTCTAGGGTATACTAGGCGGCGTTTTTTTATGGAATACTCGATATTTATGGTTCTAGATGCTGACACAATTTCACAGCAATGTTTACCCAAACATGTTGCTATCATCATGGATGGGAACGGACGTTGGGCGCAAGCTAGAAATAGACCTCGTGTGTATGGGCATAAAAAAGGCGTAGACGCAGTTCGTCAATCTGTTCAGTTTTGTACTAAATTAGGGATACAATCGTTAACCTTATTTGCTTTTAGTAGTGAAAACTGGCGCCGCCCTGAAGACGAAGTAAACACTTTAATGGAGCTTTTCTTATTTGTTTTAACAAAGGAAGTTAAAAAGCTTCATAAAAACAATGTAAAACTGACCATTATTGGAGACTTATCACGATTTTCTGAAGGATTACGTAGCAAGGTAGACGCTGCGCATAAGCTGACTGAAAATAACACCGGGTTGCGTTTAAATGTTGCAGCTAATTACGGTGGTCGTTGGGATGTTGCCAATGCGGCAAAACAACTTGCTTTGCAAGTTGCGCAGGGCACACTAAACGCAGAAGATATTACAGAAGAGCGCTTAGCACAGCATATGAGCATGGCAGATCAGGCTGAACCTGATTTACTTATTCGCACTGGTGGCGATGTTCGTATTAGTAATTTTTTACTATGGCAAGTTGCTTATGCAGAACTTTACTTTACCGAGACACTTTGGCCAGATTTTAATGAAGCAGCATTTGCTGAGGCCATTGCGTGTTACGTTGCCAGAGAGCGACGTTTTGGTTGTACGGGCGAACAAATAAAACAATTACTCGCTCAAACCTAAATAGAATAAGGGTCACATTTTGTTAAAACAACGAATTTTAACCTCTCTAGTGCTAGCTCCATTAGCATTGGCTTTGGTTTTTTATACACCGCTTACGTTATTTAGTTACTTTGCTGGTGCAATTGTATTATTAGGCGCATGGGAATGGTCTGCATTTATGGGACTTTGCGACAAGCTTAAACGTGCTGCCTTTGTTGTGTTTATTGGCGCTTTACTTGCCTTGCTTAATTTACATTGGCCTATTGAATCATTATGGGAAAATGGCAAGCTAGTCGGTGATGCAAATTACGTATTTACGCTTTCGTTTGCTTGGTGGATTGTTGCTAGCTATTTAATTTGGCGCTACCCAGAAATGGCTAAAGCGTGGAATGAAGGCCTAGTTATGCGCGGCATTGCAGGATTATTAACGCTTGTGCCGTTATGGCTTGCACTAAATACACTACGTAGCGCGCAATATGCTGAATCAACTCATTTTGGTTCGGTGCTAATTTTAGTGGTACTCGGTATTGTATGGAGCGCAGATGTGGGTGCTTACTTTACGGGTAAAAGTTTTGGTAAACATAAGTTAATGCCTAAAGTAAGCCCTAATAAAACAATTGAAGGGTTAGCAGGCGGTGTAGTCGCTTCTATTATTTTTGTATTAGCATTTTGTCACTTTACCGATGTTGATTTAGTTGTATGGCCTGTGTACGCGATAATGACAGCATTTATTGCGTTGTTTTCTGCGGTAGGTGATTTACTGGAAAGCATGTTTAAACGTGAAGCTGGTTTAAAAGATAGCGGTCGATGTTTACCAGGACACGGCGGTATTTTAGATAGAATTGACAGCTTAACGGCTGCTGCTCCAATGTTTGTTATGTGCTATGCGTGGACTCTTAGTTTATGAGCCAAAAGCAATTGCTGGTTATTTTAGGCGCAACAGGCTCAATTGGTTTAAGTACACTTGATGTTGTGTCGCGCAATAAAGAGTTATTTGATGTTTTTGTTTTGGCTGCAGGACAAAATGCAAAGAAAATGGCGGAGTTGTGTATTGAACATGAACCGCTTTATGCGATTATGGCTAACCAGCAGGCCGCAGAGCAATTATCTGCGTATTTAGCTAATACTCAGTGCCAAACTCTTGTTATGCACGGTGAGCAAGCAATGAGTGACTTATGTGCTCATCCTGATGTTGACATTGTAATGTCGGCAATTGTAGGTGCAGCTGGTTTACTACCTACATTAAGTGCTGTTGAAGCGGGTAAAAAAGTACTACTAGCTAATAAAGAGTCTTTAGTTATGTCAGGTCAGTTGTTTATTGATAAAGTTAAACAACATAAAGCCACTTTGCTGCCAATAGATAGCGAACATAATGCAATTTTTCAATGCCTACCGTCTTCGTTACAAAATGCCAAAGGCGATCAAAAACTACAGCAACATGGCGTAAGTAAAATTTTGCTTACCGGCTCTGGTGGCCCATTTTTAACGCGTGATATAAATACGTTAAAAGATGTAACCGTAAGTGAAGCCGTTGCACACCCTAACTGGTCGATGGGTCAAAAAATATCAGTAGATTCCGCAACTATGATGAACAAAGGCTTAGAGTTTATTGAAGCTAAGTGGTTATTCAATTGTGATGCTAGTGATATTGATGTGGTTATTCATCCACAAAGTATCATTCATTCAATGGTACAGTACCACGATGGTTCTATTTTAGCGCAAATGGGTAACCCTGATATGCGCACGCCAATTGCCCATGCACTTGCGTATCCTGAGCGAATTAATGCGGGTGTTAAACCGTTAAACTTCTCTGACATTTGTGAATTTTCGTTTACTAAACCTGATTTTTCTCGTTATCCAAATTTACAATTAGCGATTGATGCGTGTAGTGCAGGGCAGGGCGCGACAACAACGGTTAACGCAGCAAATGAAATAGCAGTGGGCGCCTTCTTAAACGGTAAAATTGGTTTTACTGATATATACAAAATAAATGCACAGACGCTAGAAGCTGCAACTTACACCAATGTGCAAAGCCTAGATGAAATTTTAGAGTGTGATAAATTAGCGCGTATTAGCGCTTCAGAATTTATAACAAAAGTGGCGCATTAATATGTTTGATTTTTTTTGGAATCTTGGCTCATTTATTTTAGCGCTTGGTATTTTAGTGGCCATACATGAATATGGCCATTTTTGGGTTGCACGAAAAATGGGCGTTAAAGTGCTGCGTTTTTCAATTGGTTTTGGTAAGCCACTGTTAAAATGGCATGACAAATATAATACCGAATACGTGATTGCCGCTATTCCATTAGGTGGTTATGTAAAAATGCTTGATGAGCGAGTTGATGACGTACCAGCAAATCAACGACACTTGTCGTTTAACTCTAAATCTGTACAAGCGCGTATTGCTATTGTTGCTGCGGGACCAATGGCTAACTTTTTGTTTGCCATTTTTGCTCTTGCGGTGATGTATATGGTAGGAGTGCAATCGGTTAAGCCTGTTGTTGGCAGCATAACCGAAGGCAGTCGTGCAGAGCAGGCGGGCATTATGCCTTCTCAACGTATTATAAAAATTGGTGATGATGACATAACGACATGGCAAGATGCCACGTTTGCGCTTATGTCTAACTTAGGCGAGCAAAGCGTTGAAGTTATTGTTCGTGATAAAAACCTTCAACCACGCGTTAAAACGCTTAATTTAGAGGGGTGGAAGCTTGATCAGCGAGACGTACCACCACTGAGTTCGTTAGGTATTGTGCCATTTAGACCTCAAGCAACTTTAACAATTGCCGCCGTAACTAAAGACTCAGCCGCAGAACACGCTAATTTACAAGTTAACGACACAATTTTGGCTGTAAACGGTGAAACAATAAGCAATTGGCAGCAATTAGTTAATCTTATTACGCAATCAGCTAACAAATCTTTACAATTTAGTGTAAAAAGACAAGATACTATACAAGCCATTACAGTTACCCCTAAAGGGCGCATTGATAATAACGGTATTGAGCAAGGCTTTTTAGGTGTTGCTCCTGTTGTACAGCAATGGCCTGATGGCTATGTAGAGACAAGGCATTACGGCCCGCTCGATAGTATTGTGCGAGGCACAAAAGAAACGTGGCGCTTAATTACACTCAGTTTCGACATGATTGGTAATTTAATTACAGGCCAGGTTTCGGTTAAAAATTTAAGTGGCCCTGTGGGCATTGCAGTAGGCGCTGGAACTAGCGTAAGCTATGGGTTAGTGGCCTTTTTAAGCTTTTTAGCCTTAATAAGCGTTAACTTGGGTGTATTTAATTTATTACCCTTACCAGTGCTTGATGGCGGACACTTAATGTATTACATAATTGAACTTTTTCGTAAAAAGCCGGTCTCTGAAAAGACACAAGAGTTTGGTTTTAAAGTGGGTGCCTTGTTGCTCATTTTTCTAACATGTTTCGCTTTGTTCAATGATGTATCGCGTTTGTAGTTACAGCGTGGCAAATTACTAATTAGAACACGATTGTAAAGCACCACTAGTAAGGTGTTATGCGGTAATACAGTTGTAAAGGATAAAGATAATAAAATGGCTATAAAAAAACATTTGGCAATAACAAGTTTATTGGGTGCAAGTTTTGCAGCCCTAGGCCAAAACTCCTTTATTGTTGAAGACCTGAAAGTTGAAGGTTTGCAGCGCGTAGCACTTGGTGCAGCGCTAACACATATTCCTATTAACGTAGGCGATAATGTTGATGACTATACGATTTCAAAAACAATAAAGTCACTTTATCGTTCTGGGCACTTTGATAACATAAAAGCACTTCGTGATGGCAACAACGTTATTTTTAAAGTAACGGAACGTCCTACCATCAGCTTTATTGAGTTTGAAGGCAATAAAGACATTAAAGACGAGCAGCTTAATGAGTCTCTTGATCAGCAAGATATTCGCCAAGGTGAACCACTTGATAAAACCGTTATCGATAGTATCGAAAAAGGCTTAGTTGAGTTTTTCCACAGCATTGGTAAATACAACGCTAAAGTAGATATCAGTATTACTAAGCTGCCACGTAACCGCGTTAAACTTAAGTTAGAGTTTGATGAAGGTGATGCTGCTTCTATCCGCCAAATTAACTTAGTGGGTAATGAACTTTTTTCTAATGAAGAGCTTCTTAAACTTGCTGAATCGCAGCAAGATTTACCTTGGTGGCAGTTTATGGGTAGCGACCGTTACCAAAAGCAAACCATTGAAGGCGATTTAGAAAAAATTCGTAGTTATTATTTAGACCGTGGTTACCTACGTTTTAATATCGACTCAACGCAAGTTTCAGTGAGCCCTGAACGTGAATCAGTTTACGTTACAGCTAACTTAACTGAAGGCGTAAAATATAAAGTTAAAGGTTTTGACTTTATTGGTGACTTGCTTGGCCGTGAAGACTTAATTAAAAGTGTTATCCCACTTAGAGCGGGTGAGCTTTATAACGGTTCTGTAGTTACTTCATCTGAAGAGTTTATTAAAAGCTACTTAGCACGTTTTGGTTACGCTAATGCTGAAGTGCGTACAATTCCAGAAATTGACGACGAAAAGCAAGAAGTACAATTAACACTATCGGTTAATCCAGGTAAGCGTGTATACGTTCGTCGTATTATTGTTGGCGGTAACCAAAATACGGCAGATGAAGTACTTCGTCGTGAAATGACACAACTTGAAGGCGCATGGTTATCTAATCAAAACCTTGAGCGTTCAAAACTGCAAATTCAACGTCTACCTTACATGGAAACTGTTGATTTTAACGTAGTGCCTGTACCGGGTGTGGATGACCAAGTAGATGTAGACTTTACTGTAAAAGAGCAATCTGCAGGTAGCTTTAATGCTGGTCTTGCTTATGGTTCTTACTTAGGTCTGCAGTTTAATATTGGTGTAACAGAATCTAACTTTTTAGGCACAGGTAACCAAATTGGTTTAAACCTTAATACGTCTACAGGTTCTGAAAGCTTAAGCTTATCGTACACAGACCCATACTTTACGCCAGATGGTGTATCGCAAGGCAGTAGCATCTTTTACAGAAACTACGATGCAAGTAAATTTAGCCTTGTTGAATATAAATCGAAAAGTTATGGTTTAGGCACAAATATTGGTTTTCCAATTGATGCTGTAAATCGTGTTAACTTTGGCGCCCGTTGGATTAAAGAAGAGCTTTCGGATATTGCAGAGTACGAGCAAACGCGTGTACTTCGTGAAACATTCTTAGATCCAGATAACCCAGATGCAGGCTTTGACTTTACTAAGTATGAGCTGAGTGTTGGTTGGTCGCGTATCACCGTTAACCGTGGTTTATTCCCAACAGCGGGTTCGCGTCAAACTCTAAACTTAACAGCAACAACGCCTAACTCAGATCTTCAGTACTTTAAACTGAATTACGATTCGCGTTTTTACTGGCCTATATCAAATGACCACCGTTGGGTATTCTCGACGCGTGCAGCACTTGGTTATGGTAATGGTTATGGTTCTACAAACGGGTATGAGCAAACACTTCCATTCCAAGAGTACTTCCGTATAACGGAAATGGAACTACGTGGCTTTGACCGTAATACAATATTACCACGTGCTGTGTCGCGTATACCGCAGTCTATTCCGGGTACGCCAGGTGCAGACGGTACTACAACCGGTAGCATTGGTGGTGCATCAGAATTTGATATTCTAGTGCCACAAGGTCGTATTGGTGGTAATGCTAAAGCAGTGGCAGGTATGGAGCTAATTGTTCCTACACCATTCTTAGATGAAGAAAATACCAGCTCTGTACGTACTAGCTTCTTTGTTGATGCTGCAAACGTATGGGATACTGAGTTTAACGTAGACCGCTATCAAAACTTAGGCGTTGATGAACGTGCTAAATTAGATGACTATTCAGACCCAATGCGTTTTAGGGTTTCAACCGGTCTTTCATTACAATGGATCTCTCCAATGGGTCCAATGCTGATCAGTTTTGCGTATCCATTGCAAAAAGAAGAAGATGACGATACGAAAACCATCAGCTTTAACATTAGTAACACTTTCTAAAGGAGTTTTTTGTGAAAAAATTATTTAAATCAACAGCTGTAGCAGTTTTAGCAACGTTAATGATGGGTACTTCTGTGAATGCATTTGCACACAAAGTAGGTATTGTTGATATGCAGGAAATCTACAAGCAAATTCCTCAAATGGCTAAAATTGAACAGTCTTTACAAACTGAGTTTGCTGAACGTCGTCAAGAGCTTGAAAAGTTACAAGGCGATATTCGTTTTGAAGCTGAAAAATTTAAACGTGAAAGTACAACGATGAGCCAAGCTCAAAAAGATACTCTGCGTGAAAAAATTCAAGGCATGCAAAAAAATCTTGCTGAACAAGGTCGCCCTTTAGAGCAAGAAATTAAAGCGCGTCAAAACCAAGAGCTTGCTAAAGTTCAAGGTGTAATCATCAAAACAATTGAAGAGATTGCTAAAGACGGCGACTTCGACGAAGTTAAAGTAAAAGACACTACTATTTACTTTAACCCTAAAGAAGTGACTGATCTTTCATCTAAAGTTGTAGCCGCTGTTAGTAAGAAATAATCACTCTATGCAAAATTATACGCTTTCGCAAATTGCGGAACTTCTAGGCGCCGAACTTCAGGGTGATGGCGCTTTAGAAATAAAAAAAATAGCGACACTTGCAAATGCCCATTCTGGGCATATTGCATTTTTAGCGAACTCAAAATATCGATCGCAACTTGAGACTACTCAAGCTAGTGCTGTAATAGTAAGCCAAGCCGATGCAGAGTACTTCAGTGGTAGCAAAATTATTGTTGCTAATCCGTATGTAAGTTACGCAAAATTAGCGCAATTTATGGATACAACACCACGCTCAGCCTCGACCGGTATTCATCCAAGTGCAACTGTTCATTCAACAGCGATTGTTAGTGATAGCGCCGCTATTGGTGCTAACGCAGTCATTGAAGCTCATGCAGTGATAGGTGACAACGCGCAAATTGGTCCGAACAGTTTTATCGGGGAACGTGTTAAAATAGGTTCTGGCACTAAGCTTTGGCCTAGTGTGACTATTTATCACGATGTTGAAATTGGTTCAGATTGTTTGTTTCAAGCAAATAGTGTTGTAGGTAGTGATGGGTTTGGCTATGCAAATGAGCGCGGGCAGTGGGTTAAGATACCTCAGCTTGGTTCAGTGATCATAGGCAACAAAGTTGAAATTGGTGCAAGTACGACAATTGATCGTGGTGCACTGGACAATACCATCATTCATAGCAATGTTATTATCGATAATCAGTGTCAAATAGCGCACAACGTTGAAGTTAATTCAGGCACCGCAATAGCGGGCTGCACTGTACTTGCAGGAAGCGTTACCATTGGCAAGAACTGTCAAATTGGTGGCATGGTTGCAATTAATGGTCACATGTCTGTATGTGATGGTGTTATAATTACCGGCATGAGTATGGTGACAAAATCAATCACCGAACCAGGTATTTACTCATCTGGTATGCCCCATACAACAAACAAAGAATGGCGTAAATCAATAGCTCACTTGCGTAACCTTTCAGACATGAAATCTCGTCTTAAAGCGCTTGAAGCATTGGCTAAGTCATAACGTTGAACACTAATAAGGATGCTATTTTGGCAAACGAATTAAATAGCCTTGATATTCAAGAAATTTTAAGTTTATTACCGCACCGTTACCCGATGCTATTAATTGATCGTGTTATTGATTTTACACCTGGCAAGTCTTTACATGCTATTAAAAATGTTTCTATAAATGAACCAATTTTTACTGGGCACTTTCCAAATCAGCCAATTTTTCCTGGTGTGCTAATATTAGAATCAATGGCGCAAGCAACGGGTTTATTAGGTTTTAAAACAGTAGAAAATCGTAGCGAAAACGAATTGTATTTGTTTGCTGCTGTTGATAACGCACGCTTTAAACAACCTGTAATTCCTGGTGATACAATGCATCTTCATGTTGAGTTTTTAAAAGAACGTCGCAACATTTGGAAGTTTGCTGCAGAAGCTAGAGTCGACGGCAAAATAGTGTGTAGTGCCGAAATTATGTGTGCGAGAAGAGAGTTTTAATAGTGATCCATTCTACAGCAATAATCGAACCTGGCGCTAAACTAGGCAACAATGTCTCAGTTGGTCCGTATAGTTATATTGGCAATGATGTTGTTATCGGTGATAACTGTATTATTGAGTCTCACGTTGTTGTTAAAGGGCCGTCAACTATTGGCTCTGGCAATCATATTTTTCAGTTTGCATCTGTGGGTGAAGCCTGCCAAGACAAAAAATACAACAACGAGCCAACCACTTTAATAATGGGTGATAACAACGTTATCCGTGAATGTGCCACTATTCACCGTGGTACGATTCAAGACCAAGGTGTTACTAAAATTGGTAGTAATAATTTGTTTATGGCTTATACACACGTTGCACATGATGCGGTAATTGGCGATAACGTAATTTTTGCTAACAACGCAAGTGTGGCCGGCCATGTACATGTAGGCGATTGGGTTATCCTTGGTGGTAATTCGGGTGTTCATCAGTTTTGTAAAATTGGTGCACATGCCTTTATTGGTATGTATTCAGGTGTTAACAAAGATGTACCACCATTTGTTACTACCATTGGTATGCCAGCAGGTCCTGCAGCTATCAATAAAGAAGGCATGAAGCGTCGTGGTTTCGAAAGTGATGAAATTATGGCTGTACGCCGTGCATACAAAGCATTTTATCGTAAAAGCTTAGGTGCTGAAGAAGCTATTGAGTCGCTTAGTGAAGATGCCGCAAAGTATCCTGCTGTGAAATTGATGGTCGACTTTGTTAAAAACTCAGAGCGCGGCATCGTAAGATAATTCGCGGGTTTGCTTTAAGCATTAAAAAACCACCCTAGATGATAAATCGAAGGTGGTTTTTTATTGCTCTGCTTTAAGCTAATTCAGTTAATACTCAGGGTAATTGAGTTAGTATGCGGGTAATTTATATAATAAAAGCCGTCCTATGCGTTTACCTAAGTTAGTTGTCACTCTTTTTATTACTTCAGTTTTAGCCGCTTGTAGTAGCCAGCCTATTGTTAAATCATCTGCTGGAGAAATCACTCAAGTTGGGAAAGCATCTTTTTATGCTGATAAATACCACGGAAGAACAACCGCCAACGGAGAGCGCTTTAGCCAACAAGCCGCCACGGCAGCCCATTTAGAATTCGATTTTGGTACTAAGGTGGTTGTTACTAATCTAGCCAATAACAAATCAGTCACGGTAAGAATTAACGATAGAGGCCCGTATGTGCGAGGTCGTATTATTGATTTATCAAAAAGTATGTTTAAAAAGATAGCCGACCCTAAGGTCGGCGTTATTGATGTATCAGTAAAGGTTTTAAAACCGGGTAGTTAGCGCAACATAACCAGGATAAGCCCCACTGAGCTCTTTATGAGAGCCTTGTGCGACTACTTTACCGCCTTCCAACCATACAACATTATCCATTTGAGCAAGTAGAGCGGGATCGTGCGTAATTGTGAGCACGCTCGCGTTATTCATAACATGCATTATTGCTTGCATTACCCCTTGCTTAGACTGATTATCAAGACCTTCTGTTGGTTCATCAAGAACTAAAATAGCTGGGCTTTTAAGTAATGCTTGTGCAATGGCTATACGTCTAGACTGACCTTGCGACACATTACGCCCGCCAGTGCCTAATCGTGTTTTTAAACCTTCTTTTAGCTCATTAAACCACGGGCTTAATTGCGCTAACGAGAGGGCTTCAATCATTTGCTCTTTAGTTGCATTTGGCGCGGCATAACGTAAATTTTCACTCAGTGTGCCATCAAAAATATGGTGTTGCTGGGCTAATATATTTATCACACTTGCGCGTATCTCATTATTTAACGAATGTAAGTTAACAACGCTATTTTGATTATTTAGCGTTATGCTGCCTTGTTGTAAAGGCCATAAACCAGTCAGTAAATTTACAAGCGTTGTTTTACCGCTTCCGCTTCTACCTACAATCGCTACTTTTTGCTGGGGCATTAGCTCAAAACTGATATTAGTAAGCGCTGTTTGCTCACCATATTGGTAGCTAATATTGTTAAGTGCTAACGTGTGGTTTTGCGCGCTAAAGTTTTCATCAACGTCTACATGTGCATCTTTAGCTTGTGAGTTAGCGGCTTTATCTTCAAGTGTAAACAACCGCTCTGCTGCTTTTAATACACTAGGAAGCTCTATAAACGCATTGGGTAGTAGCAATACGCTTTCAAAGCTTGCCAGTACAAATAAACTTAACATAGCAAGTTCTACATTTACCATACTGCTTGCGTAAACCAGTGGGACAATGGTTACTATGCTAGCAAGCATCGCTAATTGAACAACCAACAAGCTTAACCCATCTGAGTTTGCTAGTGCTTTGTGGCGAATAAATAATTGCTGATTGTACTGCTCGCTTAATTCGTCGCACTTATTAAGTTGCTGCGAACGGGCTTGATAAATACTAAGCTCTCTAAGGCCTGTGAGTGTATCTGAAAGCTCAGAGCGAAGTTGTGCACTAAGTTGTGTTTCTTTATGGCTGTTTTTAGTGAGCTTTGCGCTGAGTAGGGCAGGTATAACCACACCAATAAGTATAATGCCAGTAAAGCAAATAAGGGCGACGTTGCCATTATAGGCCGACATAAACAGCATGATGATTGGCACACTTAAAAGAGCGACCAGCATAGGAAGTAAAACGTTTAAATAAAACTTGTCGAGTGCGTCTACATCGTTTTGTAATCGGTTAACTAGATCAGCGCTGCGGCTCATTGCTAAATCAACATTGTTAAGCTTACTTAACGTTGCAAAGACATTGGTACGTATTTCACTTAGTAATAAAAACGTGGCGTTATGAGTAACTAGGCGTTCGCCATAGCGCGATGCAGTTCGTACAATTGCTAAAAACCGAATCGTTCCTGCTGGAGTAAAGTAGTTCATTTGCACGCCCGCAATACCAGCAGCGGCCATTGATGCTAAAAACCAGCCAGAAATAGCCAACAAGCCCACATTAGCTAATACCGTAATCGTTGCTAAAAATGTACCCAATAGCATCGCTTTATAATGAGGAGCACAAAGCTTTAATAAGCGAATAAAATTATGCATGCGCAACCCCTTGTTTGGCCGTTTTTAATAAATCAGCAAATGCACCATTTTGCGCTGCAAGTGTTTCAAAGTGACCTTGCTCAGCTATTTTCCCATCGTGCATAACAATGATATTGCTGGCATGTTTAACGGTATTTAGTCGATGAGCAATGACTAATACTAAGTTATTTTTAGCATATTCATTAATAGCATCTTGAATAAGCTGCTCTGTTTGGCTATCAAGGTGCGCTGTAGGCTCATCAAGCACTAAAACTGGTGCTTGTTTTATGAATGCACGAGCCAGTGCGATACGTTGCTTTTGCCCGCCAGAAAGTCCTTCCCCTTGCTCACCTATCAGTGTGTTAAAACCATCGGGTAGGGTATTTATAAATTCAAGCACACCAGCTTGCTTTGCTGCATGTTCAAGCTCTTGCTGTGTGGCAGTTGGTTTGGCCAATTTAATGTTGGCAGCAATGGTGTCGTAAAACAGCGTCGCTTTTTGTGGTATCCATGCAATGTTATTTTGCAGGTAAGTAATATCGGTTGTGCTTAAACTCTGATCATTAATAGATAGGTGGTTTATCACCTCAGGGTGAAACCCTAATAAGCAATCAAACAACGTACTTTTACCTGAGCCACTACTGCCCACAACGGCAATTAAGCCTTTATTTGGCAGTGTTAAATTTATATTTTTAATCCCTTCGTTACTATCTGGGTATATAAAATTAAGGTCGGTAATACTTATGGAGTTAATTGTATTTAAAGTTAAATTGTTTTCAGGCGTGTTTGTAGTCGCTGACGCATTTTCGTCACTTGGCAGTGGTGCATTTAAAATCGCAACCATATCGGCAGCGGCACTAATGCCTTGTAAGCGTGCATGGTAATGGCTACCTAGCTGGCGCAGTGGTAAATAAAATTCAGGCGCTAAAAGTAGCACCACAAAGCCAGTAGCAAAATCAAGAGTGCCAAAAAACAGTCTAAAACCAATAATTACTGCGACTAATGCCACGCTAATGGTGGCTAAAAACTCAAGTGCAAATGATGATAAAAACGCGATCTTTAAAACATCGAGTGTAGCGTGTCTAAAATCATCTGAAATTTTAGCTATTTGTTTAAGCTCGGTACGTGTTGCATTAAATAGCTTGAGTTGAGTTAAACCTTGTACGCGGTCAAAAAAGTAATTGCCCAGTACAGCAAGTTGCTTCCAGCGTTTTTGGTTTAAAGCTTCGGCTTTTGAGCCTACCAAAATCATGAAAAAAGGAATGAGCGGGGCGGTTAATAAAAATATCAACCCAGCTTTATAATCTGTCGGAAAAATAACAACCAATATTGCCAGCGGAATAAGCGCGCTGTAAGCAGCACCGGGTAGGTATTTAGCATAATAGTCGTGGAGTGCTTCTACGCCATTATGTAGGGTATTTAATGTAGCGCCTTGGCCGTGTTGTTCTATATAGCTTGGGCCAAGTAAGCTGAGCTTATTTAGAAGTGTTTGGCGCATAGCCGATTTTATTTTAAGTGCAGCATATGCACTCAAGCGTTCGCTTAATGCTAAAAACACCGCGCGCAATAAAATAATGCCTGCTAAGGGCCATAATAAATGAGTAACTTGGGCTAAATTATTACCTTCAAACATAACGTTGTGAATAGTTTGCGCAAGTAAATAAGCACCTGCAATCATCAGTAATGCGTTAAAAGTACCCAGTGCAATGCTTAACTTTAACCACACTGCAGCGGGTTTACTTTGACGCTTTAAAAAAGCGCGCAGTGATTGCTGCTGCGCGCGATCTGGTCGGGGGTTAGTCGTCATCTTTTGTGTTGTTAGCATCGTTTAATAAATCGTGCATGGCTTGTTCATCATCAGCAATGCTGTTTTTATTTTGATGAAATTCGTACCACATTACATTTATTACACCTAAGGTACAGGCCAAAAGTACACCTAAAATCCAAGCGAAATACCACATAGTTTAGTCTCCTTAGTAGCTACCGTGAGTGTTGTTTTCAATTTCTTCAACCGTTACTCTGCGCCACATTTTTACATAACACCAGGTGGTGTAAGTTAAAATAAGTGGGACAAAAATACACACTGCAACAAACATTACATTGAGCGTTTTATGGCTCGATACCGCATCCCAAATTGTTAAGCTAATATTTGGATTGTTGCTTGATGGCATAATAAATGGGAACAGTGAAACACCGGCCGTCATAATCACGCCAATTAACATTAAGCTTGTTGAAATAAGTCCAAGTGCTGGTTTGTTCAATTTAGAAAAAAATAGCGCACTTAGTGCCATTGCAAACGCTAAAATAGGAAAGGTCATAGTCCATGGACGTTCACTGTAATTGCTAAGCCACGCGCCTTGGGCTGTTGTTACTACTTTAGCTAATGGATCTGCATGGCTTTGTGTATCAGGCATAGATACAATTTGGTAACCCGTTAAATTAGCAACCCAAAAACCAGCGCCTGCAAACAGTATAATAAACACAATCAGTGAATAACGACCATATTGCCCTGAGCGATCTGCTACTGCATCAGCTGTACGAAGCTGTAACCACATCCCCGCATGAGCAATTAGCATAGTGATACTCACTAAACCAGCAAGCAAACCAAACGGGTTAAGTAAACCAAAAAATGAACCTTGGTAGCTAACACGCATTAAGTTATCAATATTAAATGGTACGCCTAAAAATAAGTTACCAAAAGCAACACCAAAAACTAATGCTGGAATTGCGCTGCCTGCAAGCAAGCCCCAATCCCAGTTATTACGCCAGCGTTTTGAGTCTACTTTACTGCGGTAATCAAACCCTAGTGGTCTAAAAAATAGAGCAAAGAGTACTAGCATCATGGCAAAGTAAAAGCCCGAAAATGCAGCTGCATAAACCATAGGCCACGCTGCAAATAACGCGCCGCCTGCGGTAATAAACCATACTTGGTTACCATCCCAGTGTGGACCAATGGTATTAATTACCGTACGGCGCTCTGAATCTGTTTTACCAACTAGGCGAAGCAACATAGCAACGCCCATATCCATGCCATCGGTAATAGCAAAGCCAATAAGCAGCACACCAATGATCAACCACCAAAGCATTTTTAATGTTTCATAATCAAAAATCATGATTGCTCTCCTTCAGTTTGATCAGTTTTATTTGGCAATTCAAAATGATATTTACCAGTATGTAGCGAGCTTGGTCCTTGCTTAACAAAGCGGATCATCAACCAACCTTCAACAATGGCTAAACCAGTATAGAAAACAATAAATCCAGTTAAGCTAATTAAAATATCGTTTACTGTTAGTGACGACGTGGCTAAAAAGGTCGGCAGTATTTCAGATATAGCCCAAGGTTGACGGCCATACTCAGCAACTATCCAGCCAAATTCAATAGCTATCCAAGGTAGTGGAATGCTCAATACGGCAGCCCATAACAACCAGCGTTTTTGCTCAATAACGCGATGTGCGTTGTAGTAAAATGCCAATATAAATACACCCAGCATGGCTACACCACAGGCAACCATAATCCTAAATGACCAAAACATAGGGCCTACTTTAGGGAAAGAGTCTTTAACCGCTTTTTGAATGTGCTCTTCGGTAGCATCTACAACATCAGGTGTGTAGCGCTTAAGTAGCAAGCCATAACCTAAATCATCTTTTAGGGTATTAAATTTGGCAATATTATCTGGCGTATCTTCACCGTTTCTGAGTTTTGTAAGGTATTCATAAGCAATCATACCGTTGCGAATACGTACTTCGTGTTGTTTTTCTAGGTCGTTAATACCCGTTACTTGCTCATCAAGTGAACGTGTAGCAATTAACCCAAGTGCGTAAGGTATTTTAACCGCAGCATGTGTTACTTGCTCTTCTGAATCAGGAAAACCAAATGCGGTAAACGCAGCCGGAGCCTCTTCTGTGTGCCATTCAGCTTCAATCGTGGCAAGTTTTACTTTTTGAACTTCGCCTACTTCGTAACCTGATTCGTCACCGAGTAAAATTACACATAGAATTGATGCTAAACCAAAGCCCGATGCGACCGAAAAAGAACGTTTAGCAAACGCTAAATCACGGCCTTTTAATATGTACCAACTACTTATGCCCAGTACAAACATAGATGCAGCTACATAACCTGCCGATACGGTATGAATAAACTTAACTTGTGCTACAGGGTTAAACACAAGCTCTGCAAAGCTGGTCATTTCCATGCGCATGGTTTGATAGTTAAATTCAGCACCTACTGGGTTTTGCATCCAGCCGTTGGCTATTAAAATCCACAGCGCCGACATGTTGGTACCAATGGCCATTAAAAAGGTTGCACCTAAATGTTGGCGTTTAGAGAGTCTGTCCCAGCCTAAAAAGAACATACCTACAAAGGTCGATTCTAAAAAGAATGCCATTAAACCTTCAATAGCAAGGGGAGCACCAAAAACATCACCTACGTAATGGGAGTAATAAGACCAGTTAGTACCAAACTCAAATTCCATGGTAAGGCCTGTCGCCACACCAATTGCAAAGTTAATACCAAACAATTTTCCCCAAAACTTAGTCATATCACGATAAATTTCGCGACCGGTCATAACATAAACCGATTCCATAATAACTAAAATCCAGGTCATACCTATCGTTAACGGTACGAATAAGAAATGAAAGAGAGCGGTAACAGCAAACTGTAATCGCGATAGATCCACAAAGGTTTCATCTATCATTATTGGCTCCTTGAGAGTGACGGATTAACAGGGCAACATTTAATTGGCAAAGTTAAGGCTTAATGAACTTTTAGTAATTACTGAAAGTTTGTAATAGTATTTACTTTTGTGCAATTTTTGTCAACATACATATTAGTAAAACTTAATATATATTTCCTATGCTACATCAGTATTAAAAACAAACAACATAAAGCCTTAACTTACGTGATAAAAAACCAGTTATTTAAAGCGTTTAACCAAACAGTAAAACACGGTAAACTAACAAGCATGAACGCCTGGTTTACTTGTGAAATAAAATCAAATGAATAAAGATAAAAAACAACTACGAATTGGTATTGTGGCAGGTGAACTGTCGGGCGATATTTTAGGTGAAGGTTTAATTAAAGCCCTTAAAAAACATTTTCCGGACGCTATTTTTGAAGGAATAGCAGGACCTAAAATGCAAGCGCAGGGCTGTAAAACACTTTACGACATGGATGAGCTTTCGGTAATGGGGCTTGTTGAGGTGCTAGGGCGTCTACCGCGTTTGCTTAAAATACGTAAACAACTCGTGCAGCATTTTGTAGATAACCCACCTGATGTATTTATTGGTATTGATGCACCCGATTTTAACTTACGCGTTGAAAAGCCACTTAAAGATGCGGGCATTAAAACAGTACAGTATGTAAGTCCATCTGTTTGGGCGTGGCGCGAAAAGCGTATACATACAATAAGTGCAGCCACTAACTTAGTGCTTGCGTTACTGCCATTTGAAAAAGAGTTTTACGATAAACACCAAGTGCCATGTACATTTGTAGGACATACCTTGGCTGACGATATAGCACTTGAACACGACGACAGCAAAGCGCGTGAAGAACTCGGCTTAAGCCTTGATGACAAAGTACTGGCGTTACTTCCTGGTAGCCGAGGCTCAGAAGTTGGTTTACTAAGCGAAACTTACATTAAAACAGCTGCAGAGCTGCAAGCTAAAAACCCCAATCTTAAAATTGTGGTGCCACTGGTTAACGAAAAACGCAAAGCGCAGTTTACTGATATATTAAACGCTACCGCGGCAAACCTTAATGTTAACCTGCTTGATGGACAATCAAAATTAGCAATGCAAGCTGCTGATGCTATTTTATTAGCGTCGGGCACTGCAACACTCGAAGGCATGCTTTATAAAAAGCCAATGGTAGTCGGTTATAAAATAAAGCCGTTGAGCTATTGGATATTTAAAACTTTATTTACGTTTAATATTAAGTATTTTTCGTTGCCTAATTTATTAGCCGACGAAGAGCTAGTGCCTGAGTTTTTACAAAGCGAGTGTAATGTGGCTAATTTAACCAATGCGCTTACCCCGATGCTTAATACAGATAACAAAGAGCTAAAAGCACGCTTTTTAGCTATTCACGAAAAAATTAGATTAAATGCCAGCGAACAAGCAGCGAATGCTGTGGCGGAGTTAATAAATGCAAATTGATAGACCTAATGTATCCTTAATTGCCGGTGTAGATGAAGTAGGGCGCGGCCCGCTTGTTGGTGATGTAGTTACTGCTGCCGTCATTTTAGATCCCGCTAAACCAATAGCTGGCTTAGCGGATTCTAAAAAATTAACAGATAAAAAACGCCAAGCGCTTGCGATTGAAATAAAACAAAAAGCATTGTGTTATGCCTATGGGCGCTGCAATCCAACTGAAATTGATGAGTTAAATATTCTGCACGCGACTATGCTCGCTATGACCCGTGCAGTAGAGGCATTAAGTACGCAACCTGAATTTGTATTTATAGATGGAAACCGCTTACCAAAACTCACTATGCCAGCGCAAGCTATTGTTAAAGGCGATAGCTTAGTGGCAGAAATTTCAGCGGCGTCTATTTTAGCTAAAGTAGCACGCGATGACGAAATGATTGAGCTTGATAAACGCCACCCTGAATATGGCTTTGCAGGGCACAAAGGGTATCCAACAAAAGCACATTTTGCAGCGCTTGAGCAGTACGGCGCGATTGATGAGCATCGTAAAAGCTTTAAACCTGTGCAGCGTGTATTGGCGCAAGCCAATGGTGAGGGTTAAGCATGGCTGCTCCTGATTTTGTTCATTTAAGAGTTCATTCAGATTTTTCGATGGTTGACGGCCTCGCTAAAACAAAGCCGATAGTCGCTAAAGCACAAGAGCTGCAAATGCCCGCTATTGCGATTACCGATCAAATGAACTTTTGTGGCTTAGTGCGTTTTTATGGCGCAACACATAACGCCGGTATTAAGCCTATTGTGGGTGCTGACTTTTGGGTTCGTAGCCCAGAATTTCCTGACGAGCCAAGCCGCTTAACCATATTAGCCAAAGACAACGACGGCTATAAAAATATTACCTTATTAATATCTAAAGCGTATCAACGTGGGCATGTGTTTCATCGCCCAGTGATTGACCGAGAATGGCTGGTGGAGCATAAAACGGGCTTAATTATTCTCTCGGGCGCTAAAGATGGTGACTTAGGTAAAGCGTTACTAAAAAATAATCCAAGTGTTATTGAGTCGGTAATTAGCTTTTATAAGCAGCATTTCAGCGATAACTACTACCTTGAGCTTGTGCGCACCAATCGACCGCTTGAAGAAGACTACTTACACATGGCGGTAGAGCTTGCTACCAAAGAGCAGTTACCTGTTGTAGCGACCAACGAAGTAGTGTTTTTAAAGCCTGAAAACTTTGAAGCGCACGAAATTCGCGTTGCTATTTTTGATGGCTACACGCTTGACGATAAACGCAGACCTAAACGGTTCTCTGAAGAACAATACCTAAAAACATCAGAGCAAATGGCTGAGCTGTTTAGCGACATTCCAGAAGCCCTACAAAACACAGTAGAAATAGCTAAACGTTGTAATGTAACGGTTCAGTTAGGGACTTACTTTTTACCTGATTACCCAACTGGCTCACTCAAGATTGATGAGTTTTTAGTTAAAGTGTCAGAAGATGGTCTTGAAGAGCGATTACAGTTTTTATTCCCCGATGAAGAAGAGCGAAAAGTAAAACGTGTTGAATACGATGAGCGACTTGATATAGAGCTTGGCGTAATTAACCAAATGGGATTCCCAGGTTACTTCTTAATCGTAATGGAGTTTATTCAGTGGAGTAAAGATAACAATATTCCTGTTGGACCTGGCCGTGGTTCAGGTGCTGGTTCATTGGTTGCTTACGCACTTAAAATTACTGACTTGGATCCGCTTGAGTTCGATTTGCTTTTTGAACGATTTTTGAATCCTGAACGTGTATCAATGCCCGATTTCGACGTCGATTTTTGTATGGACAGACGAGACGAAGTAATTGATCACGTGTCGGCTTTGTATGGGCGTAATGCGGTATCGCAAATTATTACCTTTGGCACCATGGCTGCAAAAGCGGTAATACGCGATGTAGGGCGAGTGCTTGGGCACCCTTACGGGTTTGTTGATCGTATTTCTAAAATGATCCCCGGCGATCCTGGGATGACACTTGCTAAAGCGTTTGATATAGAACCGCGCTTGCAAGAAGCCTACGATGGCGATAACGAAGTAAAAGATTTAATCGACATGTGTCGCATCCTAGAAGGGTGTACACGTAACGCCGGTAAACATGCGGGTGGCGTAGTAATATCGCCAACCACTATTACCGACTTTGCCGCGCTTTATTGCGATGACGAAGGTAAGTTTCCGGTAACGCAATTTGATAAAAACGACGTAGAAACTGCAGGCTTAGTGAAGTTCGATTTCTTGGGTTTACGTACACTGACTATATTGCAGTGGGCGGTCGAAATGACCAATGTGCGCATGGAGCGCCAAGGTAAAGACCTCGTTGATATAAATACCATCCCACTGGATGATAAAAAAAGTATTGAGTTGCTACTTCGCGCTGAAACGACTGCTGTATTCCAGCTAGAGTCGCGCGGTATGAAAGACTTAGTACGTCGACTTAAGCCCGACTGCTTTGAAGATATGATTGCACTCGTGGCCTTGTTCCGACCAGGTCCGCTGCAATCAGGCATGGTAGATAACTTTATCGACCGAAAACTGGGCCGCGAAGAAATCTCATACCCAGATGCGCAGTATCAGCACGAAAGCTTAAAACCAATACTTGATCCAACGTACGGCATTATCTTGTATCAAGAACAAGTAATGCAAATTGCGCAAGTACTAGCAGGTTACACGCTAGGTGGCGCCGACATGCTGCGTCGTGCAATGGGTAAGAAAAAACCCGAAGAAATGGCAAAGCAGCGTTCAACGTTTGAAGATGGCGCAAGAAATAACGGCATTGACGGCGAACTCGCAATAAAAATCTTCGACTTGGTAGAAAAGTTCGCAGGTTACGGTTTTAATAAATCTCACTCGGCGGCGTATGCACTTGTTTCGTATCAAACGCTGTGGATGAAAACGCATCATCCTGCAGAGTTTATGGCTGCGGTAATGTCGGCTGATATGGATAACACCGACAAAATCGTTATTTTGGTGGATGAATGTGAAAACATGAAGCTCACCTTATTGCCGCCAGATGTGAATGCAGGTGAGTTTAAGTTTACAGTAAACTTGCAAGGCGAGATTGTTTACGGCATTGGCGCGATAAAAGGCGTAGGTGAAGCACCGGTTGATGCAATATTAGAAGCGCGTGCAAAAGGGGGCCCATTTAAAGATTTATTTGATTTTTGTGCCCGAGTTGATTTAAAACGCTTAAATAAACGCGTGACCGAAAAATTAATTTATTCAGGTGCACTCGATAATTTAGGGCCAGAAAAAACCCAAGCTGGCCGTGCTACATTACTAGCTAGTTTAAAAAGTGCAATGCGGGCAGCCGACCAACACAACAAAGCTGAGCTATTAGGGCAAAGTGATTTGTTTGGTTTATTAGCCACTGAGCCTGATGAGGTTGAACAAGCCTTTATCAAAGCCACAGGCCTAACTGATAACGAATGGTTAGATGGTGAAAAAGAAACCCTAGGCCTTTATTTAACTGGGCATCCGATAAATCAGTACCGCCGTGAGCTTAGGCATTATACCAGCGGAAAAATAGTTGATTTACAGCCAACGAACCGCGATGTATTTGCAACAGCCGCCGGTTTGGTGATTGCTTCTAGGGTATTAATTAATAAAAAAGGAAATCGTTGGGCCTTAGTAACTTTAGATGACAAGAGTGCACGGATTGATGTACGCTTGTATTCAGACGAGTTTGAAAAGTACCAAGATATGCTCCAAGTTAACAATATCTTGGTAATATCTGGACAGGTCAGCTTTGATAACTTCTCCGGTGGTATTACAATGACCGCCAGAGAAATAAACACCATTGCTCAAGCGCGTGAAAAGCGTATTAAAGCGATTAAAATGACGCTGAACATGGTGCAAGTCGAGGCAGGTTTCTTCGATAAATTACAAAAAGTACTCGAACCCTATAAAATGGGAACGTGTCCGATCAAGGTTTATTACCAACGTCCAGATGCGTTGGCGCAATTAACTCTTGGGATCGAATGGTGTGTTACGCCAAGTGACGATTTAATTCATAAGTTATCACTAATGGCTGCGCAAGATGTAGAACTAGAATTTAACTGATTAGGTAGTTTAGAGCATGAGCCTCAATTATCTTGATTTTGAGCTTCCAATTGCAGAATTAGAAGCAAAAATTGAAGAATTACAAAATATAAGCCGCGCTGGCGAATTAGACCTTGAGTTAGAAGAGGAAGTCAGCAAATTAAAAGAAAAAAGTGCCAAACAAAAACAGGAGATTTTTTCTAATTTAGGCGCTTGGCAAGTATCACAGTTAGCACGTCATCCGTTGCGTCCTTACACTCGAGATTATATCGAGCGCATTTTCACGGAATTTGACGAGTTTGCTGGCGATCGTACTTTTGCTAACGATCCGGCTATTTTAGGAGGCGTTGCGCGTTTAGATGGCGAACCAGTAATGGTTATTGGCCAACAAAAAGGCCGTGACACTGCTGAAAAAATTAAACGCAACTTTGGTATGCCAAAGCCAGAAGGTTACCGTAAAGCATTACGCTTAATGGAAATGGCTGAGCGTTTTAAAATGCCAATCATGACCTTTATTGACACGCCGGGTGCATACCCAGGTGTTGGCGCTGAAGAACGTGGTCAATCTGAAGCAATCGCGCGTAACTTAAAAGTAATGGCGACACTTAAAGTGCCGACAATATGTACGGTTATTGGTGAAGGCGGTTCAGGTGGTGCATTAGCGATTGGTGTTGGCGACAGAGTTAACATGTTGCAATACAGCACTTACTCTGTAATTTCGCCTGAAGGTTGTGCGTCTATTCTTTGGAAAAGCGCCGACAAAGCACCACTTGCAGCAGAAGCAATGGGTGTAACCGCAGAGCGAGTTAAAGAACTAGATTTAATCAGTAACTTAATTGATGAACCTCTAGGTGGCGCGCACCGTAATTACGATGCTATGGCACGTAACTTAAAAGTTCGCCTTAAACGTGACTTAGCAGACCTACAAGCGCTTACGCTTGAAGAAATGCTTGATCAACGTTACAAACGTTTAATGTCGTTTGGTTATTGCTAAACACATTAAATGTTAAAAAAAGCCGCTTATGCGGCTTTTTTGCTTTAAAATGTTCAGAGTTTTTATATAAAAGTGCGCCCATATGCATACATCAGCAATTTATCAGCAATTAAAAAAATCATTAAATAGCTATATTGAGCAAGGTAACACCGCTTTTACAGTGGCGCTTTCTGGTGGCGTTGATTCTGTGGTGCTGTTGCATTTAATGCGCACTTTAAAAGTAGATAACCCTGCAATTAATGTATCGGCTATTTATGTCCACCATGGCTTGAGCCAGTATGCTGATGACTGGCAACACTTTTGCAAAAACGTATGCATTGAGCTTAATGTGCCTTTTGAAGCTGCGAAAGTTGTTATTGAGCAGCAGTCGCGCACAAGTCTTGAAGCCCAAGCACGCGACGTCCGTTATAAAGCACTTGATGAACTAAGCCCACAAGGCAGCATTATTTTACTGGGCCAACACTTAAACGACCAAGTAGAAACGTTTTTATTGCGCTTAAAGCGTGGCTCAGGTTTAAAAGGGCTAGGTTCTATGTATAAAGAGCGCTTGCTGCAAAGTGGGCGTATATGTTTTAGACCATTGTTAAATGTAGCTCGCAACGATATAGAAGCGTTTGCAACGCAGTTTAGTATTAGCCACATAACCGATGACTCTAATACAGATGAAAGCTTTGACCGTAATTTTTTACGATCGAAAATAGTACCCGTGTTAGCTGAGCGCTTTAATGGGTTTGAACAATGCACTGCACGAAGCATTGAACTACTACAGCAACAGCAAACTCTACTTGATGAATATACCCAGCTTGATTTAAATAAGTGTATTAACGAGCATCAAGCACTTTGCATTGGCCAGATAAGCGAATACAGCGCAGCGCGCATTGCAAATATAGTACGTGCGTGGCTTGCATTATTTACACAAGTGATGCCATCGCAAAAGCAGCTCGAGCAAATTATTAATCAAGCAATGTGCGCAAAAAACGATGCACAAATGCGTATTGATTTGCTCGATGGGCAAATACGTCGTCATCAAGGTTATTTGTATTTTGTAACACCAAGTGAAGTGTTAACAGATATTGAGCTGAATCATTCACAGCTAAAACTGGCAGACGGGCGCTTATTAATTAAAAGCACCGGTTGTGGAGTAAGACCTCCACACGCTAATGAGCAAGTAGTAGTGCGCTTTGATTGCAATAGCGCACGCATTAAACCACTTAAAAAGCCTGGTAGTAATACAGTTAAGCATTGGCTTAAAGATGCAAAAATAGCGCCTTGGCTTCGCGCCAGTGTGCCGCTTATTTTTTATAATGATGAATTAGTTCAAGTGGTTGGCTATTTTATAAGCGCTAAGCATATTGATGGAAATGGTATTTTTTGGGAGTGTAAATAAATGAGTAAACAGCCGCATGTTGGTTTGTCGTTAGTTACTAAAGCGCCAATGGGTATGCTAATAACGGCCGTTATAGCTATTATTGCTAATATCTTACTTGAGCTAAATATTGTAACGTTAGGTTATGCAGTTGCGGGTGGAATTGTATCTGCAGTGCTTTTATTAGCTTATTGGTTAGGTAAAGGTGGATTGTTTTTTATTTTAGGCGTGAGCCTGCCACTGCTTTTAGTATTATTTACACCGCTTGCTACTATTACCGCATTACTTAATTTAATTAGCGGATTCTTTTTTGGTTTTTGTGCCGCGTTGTTTATTTATAAATTGGTAAGTGCAAAGCCTAGCGGGGGAAGCTAGGCTTTTTATTTAATGCAGTTAAGTAAAGACTAATATGCTTTTGCGCAGTTTCTACCAGATGCTTTTGCTTTGTATAAACCTTTATCGGCGCGAGCAAATATTTCAGTTTCGCTGTCTTGGCTGTTAGCTAAAGTAAAGCCAATACTGGTTGTTACTTTATACTTAGACATTAGAGGCGATTTTCTTACTAAGCACATTATCCGCTCAGCAATCACTTTATTCGTTGTAAACTCAGGGTCTTCAATAAGTAAAGCAAACTCATCACCACCAAATCTAAATACCGAATCAGTGCCGCGTATGCTGCTACACAGTACTTTTGAAAACTCTTTAAGTGTATCGTCACCAATTTTATGGCCAAAGTTGTCGTTAACTTGTTTAAAATTATCTAAATCAAGCAGCATTAAACTAAATGGACGCTGGTAACGACGGCAGTTTTCAAGTTTTTGTAGTAAAAAGTCATTAAACTGACTACGGTTATTTAAGCCTGTTAACGCATCTTTTGTGGCAAGTTTTAGTACTCGGCTATACATCATTGCATTACGAAGTGGATAAACCAGCGCAGTATGTAAAGTATGTAGCTTTTTCTCAATGGCTTGACCAAGCGGGAATTTACTAAAATAAATTAGCTGCCCTAAGTGTTCTTTACCAATCGTCAAATCAAAAATATAGGGTGTACTATTTGTATCACTCTGTGATGTTTGTGTAGTTCCCAGTGTTGACTGAAACTGTAAACCAGAGAAATTTAACAATTGTTTT
>NZ_BADV01000015.1:0-172889 GCF_000238895.1 Pseudoalteromonas sp. BSi20429
TTTTTATAGGTTGCTAATCTTTCAAGGCTCTTCGGAGTATCTTACCTACGTTAGTTTTAGGTAACTCATCCCTAAACTCTACCAGCTTGGGGACCTTGTAATTAGTTAAATTATCACGACAGTGACTTATTATATCTTTTTCAGTTAAAGAAGGGTCTTTTTTCACAACAAAAACTTTAACTTGTTCACCACTTACATCGTGAGGAATACCAATAGCAGCTACTTCAAGCACACCTTCGTGCATAGCCACTACTTCTTCAATCTCATTAGGGAAAACATTAAAGCCAGATACGATGATCATGTCTTTTTTACGATCTACAATAAAGAAGAAACCTTCGTCATCATAAGTCGCAATATCGCCTGTAGCAAACCAGCCGTCTTTTAAACATTCAGCGGTTGCATCTGGTCGCTTGTAATAGCCAACCATTACTTGCGGGCCTTTAACACAAAGCTCGCCAGGTTCACCTTTAGCAGCTTCTTCGCCGTTATCTAAAACTAATTTAATATCAGTGTTAGGCGCTGGTAAACCAATAGAGCCATTGTATGCTTTCAAATCAAAAGGACTAATAGTAACTAAAGGAGAACATTCTGTAAGGCCATAACCTTCCATTAATTTTGAGCCAGTCACTTTTTGCCATTTTTCAGCAACAGGACGTTGAACGGCCATACCGCCGCCTAAAGACATTTTTAAATGACTAAAATCAAGTTCAGCAAAACCTGGTGTGTTTAATAAACCATTAAATAATGTATTAACACCGGTAATAGCTGTGAAATTGTGTTGACCCAGCTCTTTAACAAACCCAGGCATATCTCGTGGGTTTGTAATTAATATATTTAAACCACCGTACTTCATAAATGTTAGGCAGTTAGCTGTTAAGGCAAATATATGATAAAGCGGTAAAGCAGTCACAACCACTTCTTCACCACGGTTTAACACTTTGTCTAAACAACCTGAAACTTGTTCAAGGTTACCAACCATGTTGCCATGGCTCAGCATTGCCCCTTTAGATACACCTGTTGTGCCGCCGGTGTACTGTAAAAAAGCAAGATCAGACAAGCTCATTTCAGGGCGCGTATATTTAGCTTCATCTGCAGCTAAAACGTCTGAAAATTTAATTGTGTTAGGCAAGTTGAACTTTGGCACCATTTTTTTAATGTGCTTAACAACAAAGTTAACTACATGCTTTTTAAGCCCGCCAACCATATCGCCTACTTGCGTGACCACAATATGCTTAACATCAGTATGAGCAAGTGACTTTTCAAGTGTGTCAGCAAAGTTTGCTAGGATGAAAATAGCCGTAGTGTCAGAGTCTTTTAGCTGATGCTCTAATTCACGTACCGTGTAAAGTGGGTTAACATTTACAACCACACAACCTGCACGCAAAACACCTAAAATTGTGACTGGTGTTTGTAGTAAGTTAGGCATCATTACGGCAACTTTGTCGCCTTTTTTAAGACCCAAATCATTTTGAATATAGGAAGCAACTTTTTTTGTTGCTGTGTCTATTTCATCGTAAGACATCGTTTTACCCATATTCGTAAATGCAGGTAAATCGGTGTAGTCACTAAAACTTTTTTCGAACACTTCGAGTAACGAGTTGTAATGCTCAGGATCGATTGTTTCAGGCATACCCTCTGGGTAGCGCTTAAGCCAGATTTTTTCCACTCTTAGCCCCTGTTTATAATTATATTTTTATTAACCTTAATCTAAGTAAGGCGCTTTAACAATTGAGCAAATACTCTAATGCAGGAATAATCCCACATTTAACACAAACTTACAATTAACATGCACCATTTTGCAGCATAAAGTCTTGAATATGCTCAAAACATAGTTCACTGCTTTGCATGTGGCAATGATGCCCACCATCTACATTAATGACCTTCAAGCTATTGTAATAACTAATATACTTTGCCAAATTTTGTTTTACAAACGAATAACCTTCGTTACCTAAAATTAATTGACATGGTGCAATTAAATCTTTTATTGCACCAATACATTGCGCCTCATCAAACCTAAAACCTGAGTGATTTTTGAGCTTTGGATCTGTTGTTAGCACAAAACCATCTAGAACCTGTTTTATATTTCGCTGCATTAATAGCGTAATAAGCTCGCTATTTAAATCGGTTGTTTGAGCGCGTGCTTCATAAATAAGTTCTTTCGATTTATAAATTCTCGACTTTTTATTTTTTAAACGCGCTCTATTTAGTACCGCACTTTTTAACTGTTCACACACACCTTCACTAGGGGTTGTAACACAACCAATTCCCTCAATAAAGGTAACAGACTTTACATAATCACTAAAGCAGCTAGCAAAAAGACCTGCAACCATAGCCCCCATTGAATGACCTACTAAATGTACTTTTTTAACACCAAGCGCACTTATAAGTTGGTACACATCATCTATATAATCAATAAAATAATAGTGTGCATCATCACTTCGCCAAGACGATAAACCGTGCCCAACAAAGTCAATGCAGTACCAAGTGTGCTCTGGGTTAACGTTGTTTAACATTGGCATAAAGCTATGGCAGTTGTCTAACCACCCATGCAACGCTATTACTATTTCGTTCCCTGAACCTACTTTTAAGCCATGAATATTTAAATTATTTGTTTCAATATTAAATGGCTGCACGGTAAGTCCTTTATTAATTTAGAGCATCATTATTTATAGCATACAAGTTGTCAGACCACTAACTTAGAAAATGGTGCCAAATTCACGATTTAATTATCTTTATGATGTAAAAAAAAGCAAAGAATGAAAATCAAACTTAATATTATCAACTACTTAAATTTAAAAAAACAAACTAACCGTTTTCAACAAGCTTGTTTTGTATACTTTTCAAACAATCAAAAGGTAGTGGTATTATATGTACTTAGGCTATAACTAGTATAATTTAAATAAATAGAACTAACAGCGTTAACTACAATTCTATGTATATAAAATCAAAGTATAAATTATAAATATCTCAGATATTCATTTATTTATCATCCTATCTGTATACAATATCAGCGGCTATTAAATAAGGTACACTCATAAGGTACAACCATGAAAAAACAGATCAGCTTATTGGCACTTTTATGCACCGCTTCTGGTGCTTACGCAGAATCAGCACCTAAAAATGTAATTTATATGATTGGTGACGGCATGGGTCCGGCTTACACCACGGCTTATCGCTATTTTAAAGACGACCCTGCAACAAAAGAAGTAGAAGGCACGGTTTTTGACACTATTTTAAAAGGCATGGCTCATACCTACCCTGACGACCATACTTATGTAACAGACAGTGCTGCGGGTGCTACAGCGCTTAGTAGCGGTCATAAAAGTTATAATGGCGCAGTTGCTGTAGATACAGACAAAAAACCAGTTAAAACTATGCTTGAAATAGCAAAAGAGCGTGGTATGACAACAGCGCTTGTTGTAACGTCACAAATAAACCATGCAACACCTGCTAGCTTTACAGCTCACAATGAATCTCGTTACAACTACGATGATATTGCCAACGATTATATTGATAATAAGATTGCTGGTAAATTACCCGTTGATTTAATGCTAGGTGGCGGTACTAAATATTTTATTCGTGATGACCGGAATTTAGTTGAAGAATTTAAAGCGGCAGGTTACCAATACGGTGACGATATTAATAATCTGGGCCAAATCACACAAATACCTGCCATAGGTTTGTATGCGAGCAAAGGCCTGCCATTTGCACTTGATATAAACCCAACTCGCCTTACTCAGTTAACATCTAAAGCGCTTGGTTTACTAGATAACCAGAACGAAGAAGGCTTTTTTGTGATGATTGAGGGCAGCCAAATTGATTGGTGTGGTCACTCTAACGATATAGCCTGTGCGATGGCTGAAATGGACGACTTTGCTAAATCAATCGAAAAAGCAAAAGCGTACGTTGATAAAAATAAAGACACTATACTTGTAGTTACAGCCGATCACTCAACGGGCGGCTTAACTATTGGTTCGCACGGCCAATTTAAATGGGAAACAGACGTAATTAAAGGTGTTAAGGCAACGGCTAGTAAGTTAACAGACAAACTTATGGAGTCTAAAGACTTAAAACCAGTATGGACTGCTAACACCAATATTGAATTTACAACTGAAAACCAAATCAAACTTGAGCAAGCTAAAAAAATGGGCGAAAAAGCGCTTAATTTAGCTGTTAAAAGTATTATTAGTGATGCGAGCTTTACTGGCTGGACAACCGGCGGACACACCGCTGTAGACGTTCAAGTATTTGCCTATGGCAAAGGCAGTGAGCAATTTATTGGCTCACAAAATAATACTGATATTGCCGATAAGCTAATTGGCTTTATTGAACAGTAATACCAATCCGCAATAATACTTAATCAATTTGAGGGGTTAAATCTGACGTTAACTACGTTAAAAATTTCTGATATAGAACAACTAAATAACGAAATTTTTGCCTTGTTATCGACACGATTTTCTTCCCTCAAAATAGATCACTTAATTAAGCGAATTGGTATAATTTCACCTCGTTTTTAACACAAAAGCCCGAACACATGTTCGGGCTTTTTATTAAATTTTATCACTGTATTTATCTAAACGTTTGAATGAGCTTTAAGCGTATATATCAACGCCTATTAAATTTTGTACTTCGGCTCTGCGTTCTAAATTTGCAAATTCAGTATAAGTAGAAATCGCTTTGCTTACTTGAGCTGTCGGTTGGTCGTAAATTGTTTGGCTGTATTCATTGCTTTTAGCACTGCTTTTAAACAGTTGATTAGCCAGTTCGACGCCCTCGACACTGCTTTTTACATAATCGGTATTCGTTTTTTGAGCAGCCGGCTGGTCTAATAAACTCTGTGGTTTATTAGTAACAACTTTAGTAGGGCTAACCCTACCCGGAATATCTCCGGTAAAAAAACCTGAACCAATAGGCAGCGTCATTACGCGTCTCCAACCTTAATATCGCATAAAATTATGATTTAAAAACAACCAATTTGCAAATAATATGATTACTCACGTCCTGGTAGCTTTTTCCACGTTACCGTATCGCGCACATATTTAGGTTGAGCGTCACTCGCTTTTACAACGTAACCCGCTAAAAACGCGGCTTCAACATGCGCTAACATATAACGCGCATCAGGCAATGTAATATCAGTATTAATTCTCACGTTTTCAAAGTCATTAAGCGCATCAGGATAGGTTTTAAAGCCTGTGCCCACGGCTATAGATGGCTCAGTAGTCGCTATATAATGATTATTTAGTAAATCAGGTTTTATAACGCACTCTTGGTTAACTAAAAGCATTAGATTATTTTGCGCTTGGTAATGTGCAAAGTATATCTCCCCCATACGCGCATCTATGCTTGGATAAACACTAAGACTACCGTTTTGTTCAAACGCTTGTTGCGCCATAATAGCCAAAGTAGACACACCTACAAGTGGCAAATTAGTTGAATACGCTAAACCTTGTGCTATTGCTACACTAATACGCACACCAGTAAAACTGCCCGGGCCTTGCCCAAAACCAATGACATCTAAGTCTTTTAATTTACAGTTTGCTTTAGTTAATAGCTCATCCACAAGTGGAAGTATTTTTTGGCTATGTTGCTGCGGACATTCTTCAAAATGATGAAATGTTTGGCCCTGAAAATGTAAAACAATTGAAAGTGCTTCAGTTGAAGCATCAAGGGCAAGAATATTACTTTTGATCATTTTATTACTCTAATTAATTTGTTTTAAAAATGTATTGGCATCTTCTAAGCTTCGCGTGCGGCGCATCGGCGGTAAGCTTTTTAAAAATACTTGGCCATATTGGCGTGTAACTAAGCGATTATCGCATATTACAAGTACGCCTTTGTCTTTGCTATCTCGAATTAAACGCCCTACACCTTGTTTTAGCGCAATAACAGCCTGCGGTAATTGTATGTGTGAAAAAGGGTCTTTTCCCTGCATTTGGCAATCTTGCATTTTAGCTTGAAGCAATGGATCGTCAGGGGCTGCAAATGGCAATTTGTCTATAATAACACAGCTTAATGTGCTGCCGCGTACATCAACGCCTTCCCAAAAAGAAGCCGTGCCCAGTAATACAGCATTACCATGGCGGGTAAATTTCTCTAAAATAATACGCTTAGACATTTGCCCCTGCATATAAACTGGGTAGTCTATTTGTGTGGTGAGCCCTTCGGCAACTAAGTGCATCATTCGATAGCTCGTAAATAACACAAAACAACGCCCTTGCGCTGACTTTATAAGCTCAAGTGTTAATTTTACAATCGCATGCGGCATATTATCAGCGTGCGATTCAGGTAAGTAACGCGGTAAACACAGCAACGCCTGATTAGGGTAATCAAACGGGCTATCTACCATCATGCTTTGCTTTGGTTTTAAACCAAGGCTTGCATTAAAGTGCTCTAGTTTATTGTCGACCGAAAGTGTTGCTGATGTAAATACAAAGCCTGCCCCCGTGTCTTGCATCATTTGAGCAAATTTAGTTGATACATTTAATGGCGTTATATTAATCGTTAAATAACGGCGCGTTGTTTCATACCAATAACTAAAGCCGGTTTGGGCTGTATCAAAAACCCGCTCTAACTGTCCTTTAAACGCAAGTGCACGTTCAAATGGATGCTCAATTTTGTCGCTTCTATCTAGGCAAAGTTTAAGTACTTGATAAACAAAATCTAAATCACTAATGACACGATGAAGTGCCGCGCATATTTGTTTATCACTTAGCTTTTCTCGCCAATCGCCTCTACTGCCATCAACACCAAACTGTAATCGTAAATCAGCAACGCTTGTTTCAAGCTTATTTAAGCTTTTACCTAGCTGCAGCATATCGGGAATTTCGGCTCTATAAATAGCACGTAAATCATTAATTAAATCCACCAGCTTTTTAGTACTAATACTCTCACCAAAATAATCACTGGCAATTTCGCTTAACTGGTGGGCTTCATCAAATATATACGCGTCAGCTTTTGGCATAAGCTCAGCAAAGCCACTTTCTTTTACGGCCATGTCGGCAAAAAACAAATGATGGTTAATCACAACTACGTCGGCATCGGCCGCAGTTAAACGTGCTTTGCGTATATAACAGCTTTGAAAATCTGGACACTCTTTACCTAAGCAATTATCGGCTGTTGAATTTACATAAGGCAGTACTTTCGCGTCATCTTCTATACCAATACAATCGGCCAAATCGCCTGATTGCGTTTCACTGGCAAACTTAGCCACCATCGCTAGTTGATGCATTACGTCGGAGTCGTCAGTAGGCACATGCGCAACATGCTGATTAAGTCGGTAGGTACATAAGTAATTGGCACGCCCTTTTAATAAGGCGGTTTTTTTAGAAGCACCAAGCGCTTTCACTAATTGAGGTAAATCGCGGTGATATAACTGTTCTTGTAAGGCTTTAGAACCAGTCGATATTATCGTTCGGCCTTTTGATTTAAGTGCAGGGGCTAAATATGCAAATGTTTTACCAGTACCCGTGCCTGCTTCAACAACTAATTGCGAACTGTTTTTTAATGCATCTGCAACAGCTACTGCCATATCAATTTGTGGTTGGCGAGGCGTATATCCATCTAACGATGACGCCAAAGGCCCGGTTGCACTAAACAGCTGTTTGATAATACCAATCACTTTAAAATAAATAATAGCGGGATTTTACGTAAGCAAAGCATTTAGGGCAAGTAATTACAAAATCGACTTTTATTTTATGATGCAACACACGTTTCAATAATGTGATTAACCACTAAAGTTTACAACAAACACTGTATTTATAACGTACATTTAATTTAATAATGACAATATTTACAAAGCCTAATTTCCTATTAACTCTTACTAAAAACAATCCGTATTAAAAGCTATATTTAGGCATAAATACTGTGACTCTCAAATATTACAGGAGTAACATACGCGGGTTTATAATCCTCCTTTTTGTGTGTCGTTTAAAAAATAGTTAAGGTTAATCAATGAATGCTTGGTACCTCATTTGTTTTCTCTCTGCAATTGCAATTTTTATAGCCTTTGCAAACCAGTACATCCTCAAAATGCAAACTACCATTGCCATTACTACCGGCTCTGTGGTTATTTCTTTATTACTGATTATTGCAGTAAAATTATTAGGCGATCAGAACGCATTAGCAATGACCCAAATTGTTTCCAGTATTGACTTTAACGAGTTACTACTTAAAGGCATGTTGGGGTTTTTACTTTATGCGGGTGCGCTCGAAATAAACCTACTTGCCCTGCGTAAGCAGCGGTGGGAAATTACTGCACTGGTCTTGTTTTCAACCATTGCCTCCACATTTATAGTGGGTTATTTGAGCTTTTATTTATTTTCAGTTTTTGGTTTTGATGTCCCTTTTATTTATTGTTTACTGTTTGGCGCGCTTATTAGCCCAACCGACCCTATCGCTGTACTTGCTATTATTAAACAAATGCGAGCGCCAGAAGGCATCTCAGTTCAAGTAGAAGGTGAGTCGCTATTTAACGATGGTATTGGTTTAGTTATATTTACCACTATATTTTCTGTTGCTTTTTATGGCACAGATGCACAATTTGGTGACATAGCAGAGCTATTCTTTGTTGATGCAATAGGGGGCATTGCGTTTGGTTTAGTTATTGCATTGGTTGGCCACTTTTTAATTATTAATAGCCGCGATGTAAATATTCGCCTATTAATTACCTTAACTATCCCAACAGCAGGTTTTGCTGCAGCAAATATTTGGGAAATATCTGGCGCACTTGCCATGGTAACCAGTGGCATATTAATGGGTAATATTACCCGCACCAAAGCAACCGAGCGCACGGGCCCCGAAGACACGCGCTACGTAAAAGATTTTTGGCATGCAACCGACAGCTTTCTAAATGCTCTACTGTTTTTAATAATAGGTATGCTAATAGTCACTATGCCAATCACGCTTGGCGAAATTGGTTTAGGGCTATTAATGGTACCTGTTGTACTGCTAGCACGCTTTATAAGTGTAGGCGCACCATTTGTAATTTTTAAACGCTTTAGAACTTACGATAAACACAGTGTTAAAATTTTGACCTGGGGTGGACTACGTGGTGGCCTTGCTCTGGCAATGGCGGCAGCAATCCCACGCGAGCAAGTTTTTGTAGGCGGTTCAGACCTACATAACCTAATCGTTATTGTTACTTACGTAGTGGTTATATTTTCTATTATTGTACAAGGATTAACTATTTCGCCGCTTATTCAAAGCAGCATTAAGTCAGCTGAGCAAGCCAAGTAATAAATGCTTTGTCTGCAACATATTCAGTAACCAAGTTATTATAAAAATCACTTGGTTACTGTTACTCACGTGTTACAAAAACACTTTAAAGTTCTATAAATTGTTATCCTTTTTATTTATCTGCTTTGTTTAAATTAATCCGCTTGAAATGCAAATGAAAACAATTATAATTTTGACTTTTCCTCTACAGGGCTTTTCGATGTCCATAAATAATTCTCACATGTTTTTAAATTTGGTGTCTCTGAGCAAACGACAATTTCAATGTTTTTTTATGCTTTTTATAATGGTCATGGCAAGCTTTAGTGTTTCAGCCTCGCCTAATGAGCAAACAAAAATAAAACAAATTGCACAGCTTGCAGAGTATGTAGGTGTTGATTACGTGGCAGCTGTTGGGAATGGTGAAATACTTGATCCTGACGAATATCAAGAAATGACTGAATTTTCGCACGTTATTATTGAGCAAGCTGGACAGCTATCAAGCCAAACAAATGAGTTTGATACAGTAAAGGCACAAGCTAAAGACCTGCATACAGCGATTGCCAATAAAGCGAGTGTTGCCGATGTACGTGCAGCAAGCTCAGCGCTTCGTGAGTCGCTACTTACCTTTATGCCGCAACTATCGTTACCTACATCACTACTTCCTGTTGAGCAAACCAAAGCGCTTTTTGCTGCTAACTGTTCAATGTGTCACGGCCCTAGTGGTCAAGGCGACGGCCCGCTTGCAAAAAACTTATCGCCAGAGCCTACCAACTTTACCGATGAAGAACGCGCAACTAACCGCTCATTAATGGGTTTATTTGACGCTGTAAGTAACGGTATTAACGACACGCCAATGGTTGCTTTTACTCAATTTAATGAACAACAACGTTGGTCTTTAGCTTTTTATGTAGGTAGCTTGGCATTTAAAGATGTTCAAAAACCACAAAATCTAGAGCAAAACATTACCGCTTCGCAGATTGTAAACTTAAACCCTGCACAATTATCGGCAGGTCAAAGTGAAGCACAAGCTCATTACGTTAAATGGCTTCGTGGTAATCCAGAGCAACTATTTACCGGTAAAAAGAATCCGATAACGGTTACTCGCACGCAGTTACTTGCAGCACAAGCCGCGCATGCTAAAGGCAATTACTCACAAGCAAGTGATTTAGCAATTAGCGCTTACCTAGATGGCTTTGAGCTTGTTGAAAACAACTTAAATGCCTACGACGAAACACTGCGTAAAAACATCGAAGTACAACTGATGAACCTGCGCCAAACATTTAAAAACGAGAAAGATACAGCCATCGTTGGCGAAAAAGTAAGTGCAGCGCTAGCTCAACTCGCTAAAGCAGATAGCATGCTAAACGAAACCAAACTAACTGATGGTGCACTCCTCTCAGCGAGTTTAGTTATATTACTACGCGAAGGCCTAGAAGCACTCCTCGTTATTATTGCCCTTATGACCGTACTTATTAAAACTAAACGCCAAGACGCGCTTAAATATGTACATGTTGGTTGGGTAACCGCACTTCTTGCAGGTGGTTTAACGTGGGCTGCGGCGCAAACATTAATAGAAATAAGTGGTGCAAGTCGCGAAGTTATGGAAGGTGCTGGTGCATTGTTTGCCGCTGTAATTTTACTGTATGTTGGCGTATGGATGCACAGTAAAACCAGTGCGCAGCAATGGCAAAAATACATCAAAGACAATATAGATAAGCGTCTTGAGTCGGGTACATTATGGGGTTTAGCAGGGCTTTCGTTTATAGCCGTATACCGAGAAGTATTCGAAACCGTACTGTTCTATCAGTCTTTATTAACGCAAAGCTCGCCTGCCCAATATTCATCTATTGCTTCGGGTTTTGCGATAGCTGTAGCAATACTGGCTATTATTACGTGGGTATTAATTAAGTACTCAATTAAATTACCGGTTGCTAAGTTTTTTGCAATTACTACTTACCTATTATTTGCACTCTCGTTTGTACTTATGGGCAAAGCCGTTATTGCATTACAAGAGGCCGACATAATAGGTATTGCGCCGCTACCAATGAGCTTTGATATTGCATGGCTTGGTATAAAATCAACATGGCAAGGTATTGTGGCTCAAATATGTGTGTTCGCTATATTTAGCTTTTATATATTTAAAAGCAAAAACCAAGAGTAATGCCAATCTGCTTAAGAGTTTAAGCTAATTGGCATAAGCAAAATACATAGTAAAAAGGCCCGCAAGGGCCTTTTTGAGTTGATTGCTTATGTATTTAGTAAAGTTGGTATTATCAAGCCCATGTATCTAAATGGGGGTTTTCGTCACCATCTAGGTTAGACTTTTTTTTATTATTTTGATCATCAAGCATATTGAGCTTTTTCTTTTTTTGTAACTCACGCCTTTTTTTATTCTCTAATTCAACTTTTTCAGCGGCAGCCCCACTTTGCACACCCGCAATATGAAAAGCACTTTTTGACTCAACTTCTAGCCTAGTTATTCTTCCTAAATAAGGGATCATAATATCCATAAGTACTTCCTTATTTTTTCATTTTATTCATTAACCACTTGGTTTGAGTGATAAACAACCAATTGTTGGCGAAAATTGCGCTTATTATCTTAATATTATCGACAGTTATAACATATGCTTTAATTAAGCTAAAAAAAACTTGCCATAATATAGCTGTTTATGTTTTTATGAATGCGAAATTTATTTAAACAGATAACAACTGCACGTTAACAAACCAACGGGCAGTTACATAGGATAAAAAATGCGCTTAAACCTGACAACAGTACATCATCACCACCATTCACCGGAATAACCTGTCAGGTCTTTCGCTGAGAGGTTATTCCTAAAAGGAACCTCTGGCGATTCAAATAACATTGATTCATTTTCGCCCTGAGGTTCCCCTCGGGGTTTTTAGTTTTTAAATTAAAGGAAAATGAATAATGAACAACAGTAATCGTCTACGTATCGCCATCCAAAAAGGCGGCCGCCTATCTAAAGATTGTCAAGATCTGCTTAAACAGTTAGGTGTTAAACTTAACCTTCGTGAACAACGCTTAATTGCACACTCAACTAATATGCCAATTGACGTACTACGTGTGCGCGATGACGATATTCCGGGTTTAGTAATGGACGGTGTATGTGACTTAGGCATAGTTGGCGAAAACGTACTAGTAGAAGTTCAAGCAGAACGTGAACGCCAAGGTGTTCCAAGTGAAGTAACCAAACTTTCAAAACTAGACTTTGGTTACTGTCGTCTTGCACTAGCATGGCCACAAGAGCTTGGCGCTCGCGATAAGAGCTGGTTTGAAGGCAAACGTATTGCTACTACCTACCCAGAAATTTTAACTCAGTGGTTAAAGCGCGAAGGCATTAACGCAAGTACAGTAATGCTTACGGGTTCTGTTGAAGTAGCACCGCGTGCGGGTTTATCTGATGCAATTTGTGATTTAGTATCTACTGGTGCAACACTTGAAGCTAACGGCTTGATTCAAGGCGAAACAATTTTAGAATCAAACGCCTGTTTAATTCAAAATAAAGATCTTCAAGATGCTGACAAACTAGCACTAATCAATAAACTTATGCCGCGCCTACGTGGTGTTAGACAAGCTAAAGAAAGCAAATACATCATGCTACACGCACCAAAAAACAAACTTGATGAAATTTGTGAAATTTTACCAGGTTCTGGTCAGCCTACTCTACTTGCCCTTGCTGGTAACGATGAATACGTAGCACTTCACATGGTAAGCAGCGAAACATTATTTTGGGAAACAATGGAGCAGTTAAAAGCCCTAGGCGCTAACTCTATTTTAGTTATGCCAATTGAAAAAATGATGGAGTAAGTGCCATGCTTCGTTGGAATGAGGAATCTTCACAAGTACAAGCAGCGGCGCTAATGCGCCCTGCAGTTTCTGCCAGTGCCAAGGTTGAAGCTATATGCAAAACTATTTTAGCTAACGTAAAAGAGCAAGGCGATGAAGCCTTACTTAGCATGGCTAAAGAGTTTGATAATAGATCTAACCCTCGCTTATGTGTTCCGCTTGATGAAATTAACGCATCAGAGCAAGCACTAAGTGCAGAGCTTAAATACGCAATTGATACCGCTTATGCAAACGTTAAACGTTTTCACGAAGCTCAATTGCCAAAAGATATTAAATTATCGACCCAACCAGGCGTTGTATGTGAACTGAAATATCAAGCCATCGAAGCAGTCGGTATTTATGTACCCGGTGGCAGTGCTCCACTGCCATCGTCGGTTATTATGCAGGGTGTATTAGCGCAGTTAAGCGGCGCAAAAACCGTTGTACTTGCTACACCGGTACAAGGTGATAAAGCGATTAACCCTGCTATTTTATATGCAGCTAAGTTATGTGGCATTACTACTTTAATAGAAAGTGGTGGCGCAGGCGCAATTGCCGCAATGGCTTATGGCACCGAATCGGTTCCTAAAGTGAACAAAATATTTGGCCCAGGTAATAGCTTTGTAACAATGGCTAAACAGCTCGTTGCGCAAACTATTCCAGGTATGGCAATTGATATGCCAGCAGGTCCGTCTGAAGTACTTGTTATTGCAGATGAACGTGCAAACCCAGAATTTATAGCCGCCGATTTACTCTCACAAGCAGAGCACGGTGCAGACTCGCAAGTTATTTTATTATGTAACAGCGAAAGTATAATAGAACAAACTCAGCAGGCACTTACACGCCAGTTGGCTAATTTGAGTCGCAAAGAAACAGCCGAGCAAGCGCTCGCTAATTCTTCGCTTATTTTGGTTGATTCAATTGAGCAAGCATTTGATGTATCGGCGCAATACGGGCCAGAGCACTTAATTTTACAACTAGGCGATGCAACACCTTACCTAGATAAAGTTAAAAACGCAGGCTCAGTATTTGTAGGTGACTACACGCCAGAATCTGCAGGCGATTACGCATCAGGTACTAACCACGTGTTACCAACATATGGTTACAGTGCAACATATTCTAGCTTAAACTTGCTTGATTTTTTTCGTACATACACAGTGCAAACAATTACTAAAAGTGGTTTAACCCAGCTTTCAAAAGCTATTTTACCACTTGCAGATGCAGAAGGCCTTGATGCCCACGCTAATGCGGTTTCAATTCGTTTAGAGGCAATTAAAAATGAGCAATGAGAGCGCACAAGCGTCTAGCTTATTACCTAAGAATATTGCAGCCCTTGCTGCATACAGCTCTGCAAAAAGTGAAAAGCTAACCGGTACTACGTGGCTAAATGCTAACGAAAGCCCATATGCTAGAAATCTTGAACTGAGTATTGAAGATTTAAATCGCTACCCTGATCCACAACCGCAACTGGTTATTGACCGTTACGCCGCTTATACAGAGCTTGAAAGCGAAAATATATTAATGACGCGCGGCGCAGATGAAGGCATTGAGCTTTTAGTGCACACATATTGTGAACCAGCTAAAGATAGTATTGCGCTATTTTTACCAACCTACGGTATGTACAAAGTAACGGCCGATACACACAACGTTGGCATTAATGCGCTTACCCAAGAGTTATTACTAAATGGCAGTGTTGACGAAATAATCGCAGCTGTAGGCAGCTCAAAACTGGTGTTTATTTGTAACCCAAATAACCCAACGGGTAGCTTAACGCCACTTGATAAAGTAAAAGCGATTGCAACAGCACTTGCAGGTAAAGCATTAGTTATTGTTGATGAAGCCTATATAGAGTTTTGCCCAGAGCAAAGCGCCACTAAACTTATTAATGAATTTAGTAATGTAGTGGTTTTGCGTACGCTTTCTAAAGCCTTTGCGCTAGCGGGCCTTAGAACCGGCTTTACCCTTGCACAAGCAGTAACTCTTGCGCCAATTCGTAAAGTCATTGCGCCGTATCCGGTATCAGGTGTTGTAGCAAGTATTGCAGCGCAAGCAATTGCACCTGATGCAATTACATCGATGCGCCGCCAAGTGACTATTTTAAATAGCTTAAAAGCTAAATTAGTGGATTGGCTAAACGCCTCCCCTGCTGCATTAAAAATTCTCACTGGTGAAGGTAACTTTGTTACTTTAAAATTAGCCGATAAAAACTACTTTAAAATTGCACTTGAGCAAGGTTTGGTTATGCGCGCTTTTACGCTATACGGTGAAGACGACTGGCTACGAATTTCAATTGGCAGTGAACAAGAACTTGAACAAGTAAAAATTTGGTTAGATGGCTTACAAACGCCGGCTACCACAGCACCTTTAGCAGGAAACGAAGTATCATGAGTAACCCTTATTTATTTATAGACCGCGACGGCACTATTATTGAAGAGCCAATTACCGACAAACAGGTAGATAGCCTTGAAAAGCTAGCATTTTTACCTGGTGTTATTCCTGCGTTGTTACAATTACAAGCTGCAGGTTACCGTTTAGTTATGGTATCTAACCAAGATGGTTTGGGCACAGATAGCTTCCCTACTGCTGATTTTGATATTGCACAAGACAAAATGATGGACATAATGCAAAGCCAAGGCATTAGCTTTGACGAAGTATTAATTTGCCCTCACTTTAACGAGCAAAACTGCGATTGCCGTAAACCTAAAACAGGCTTACTTACCGAGCTTATGCGCTCAGGCAAAGTAGATTTAGCACGCTCTTTTGTTATTGGCGACCGTGAAACTGATATTGGCCTTGCTCAAAACCTATGTTGTGAAGGTATTTTATACGACGGCGATTGGAGTGCGATAGTAACTAAATTGACCACCGCAAACCGCGAAGGTCGTGTTACACGCAACACAAAAGAAACCCAAATTGATGTGGCAATAAACTTAGATCAAACTAAAAATGGCAGCATAGACACCGGGCTTGGCTTTTTTGATCACATGCTTGATCAAATTCGCACCCACGCAAACATTGGTTTAAACATTAAAGCCAAAGGCGATTTACACATAGACGAGCACCACCTTGTTGAAGACATTGGTATTGCTCTTGGTGTTGCACTTAAACAAGCGCTTGGCACTAAATCGCAAATTGCACGCTATGGTTTTGCGCTTCCTATGGATGAATGTAAAGCCGAAGCACAAATTGATTTATCGGGCCGTGCATCATTTGTATTAAACGCTAACTTTAGCCGCGAAAAAGCAGGCGACTTAGACGTGCAAATGGTTGAGCACTTTTTCAAAAGCTTAAGTGATAACGCTGCTATTAGCCTTATTTTATCGGTAAGCGACGGTAACTGTCATCACCAAGTAGAAGGCTTATTTAAAGCATTTTCACGTGCACTTCGCATGGCAGTAGCACAAGACACGACCCAACAAACAGCCAGCTCTAAGGGATGTTTATGATTGCCATAATTAATACCGGTTGTGCCAATATAAATTCAGTACGCTTTGCGTTTGAACGCTTAGGCCAAACGCCAACAGTAATTACTTCACCAGAGCAATTAGCGGGTTTTGAGCGCGCTATATTACCAGGTGTAGGTCACGCATCGGTTGCTATGAAGCGCCTAGTCGATAACGGCTGGCAACAAGCTATAAATGAATACCAGCGCCCGCTTATGGGTATTTGTTTAGGTATGCAGTTACTGTGCGAAAGCACCGAAGAAGGTAACGTACAGTGCCTAGGTAAAATACCAGGGCAAGTAAAAGCGCTTGATGTAGGCAATTTAACGTCGCCGCATATGGGTTGGAATAACTTAAGCGTTAATAAAGAGCATGCATTAACTAAAGGGCTGACGCTCGATGAGCAAGTGTATTTTGTTCACAGCTTTGCGCACACTGTAAATGACGCCACACTCGTGAGCGGCGAATACGGTCAAACCTTTTCAGCCATTGTTGCTAAAGACAATTACGCGGGCATGCAATTTCACCCAGAGCGCAGCGCTAAAGTTGGCGCACGTTTATTACAAAATTTTGTTGATTGGCAGTTGTAAGCTGCCCATTAACTAACAAAAAAGAGATTATTTGTGATTATTCCAGCATTAGACGTATTACAAAATCAAATTGTGCGCTTGTACCAAGGTAAATACGACACAGCACAGTTTTACCCTTTCGAACTTGGCGCGCGTTTAAAAGAATACGCCGACAGCGGCGCAGGTAAACTACACCTTGTGGATTTAGAAGGTGCACGCGATCCAAGTAAAAAACAGTGGAAACATATTCAAGCTGCAACCAAAGCACTTAATGTACCGTACCAAGTGGGCGGCGGTATTCGCTCAGAGCAAGATGTAAGTGATTGGCTAAAAGCCGGTGCAAACCAAGTTGTTATTGGTTCAATGGCAGTAGAAAAACGCGAACAAGTAAAAACCTGGATTGAACAATTTGGCGCAGAGCACTTTGTAATTGCCCTTGATGTAAATAAAACAGCCACGGGCTGGGCACCTGCTACACACGGTTGGTTAAGTGAATCTGAATTTGGTTTACTTGAGCTGGTAGATTTTTACGTGGGCTTAGGTGTTATTGACTTTTTATGCACGGACATCAGTAAAGATGGCACCATGACGGGTCCATCGTTTGAGCTTTACGAAGATCTAACTCGTCACAACAGCACAATTAAAGTGCAAGCCTCAGGGGGCGTAAGCTCACTTGACGACATTAAAAAGCTTAAAGAGCTAGGTGTTGGCGGCGTTATTTTAGGCAAGTCTCTGCTTGATGGCGCATTTAGCGTTGAGGAGGCATTGGCATGTTATCAAAACGCATAATTCCATGTTTAGACGTTAAAGACGGCCAAGTAGTTAAAGGCGTTAAGTTTAAAGGCCATGAAATAGTTGGCGACATTTTGACAATGGCTAAAGCCTACAGCGAAGCTGGCGCCGATGAACTGGTTTTTTACGAAATCAGTGCAAGCGTTGAAAAACGCCTACTTGATGTAAACTGGGTAGAAAGTATTGCACGCAATATCGATATTCCATTTTGTGTAGCCGGCGGTATTAAATCGGTCGCTGATGCAGCGCGTGTTTTAGAGCGCGGCGCTGACAAAATAAGCATCAACAGCCCTGCTATTGCACGCCCTGAACTTATTAAAGAATTACACGATGAGTTTGGTAAGCAATGTGTAGTGGTCGGTATTGATAGCTTTTTTGATGAAACGACCGGTGAATATTTAGTTTACCAATTAACTGGCGATCCTAATGCATCAAGCCGTACACGTTATAAAACACAAGAATGGGTTAAACGTGTACAAGATTTAGGCGCAGGCGAAATTGTATTAAACTGTATGAACCAAGATGGCGTTCGTAACGGTTACGACAACGAGCAGTTAAGTAAAATTCGCGAGCTATGTAACATTCCTTTAATCGCCTCTGGCGGTGCGGGTAGCATGCAAGATTTTGTTGATGTATTTAAACAAAGCAAAGTAGATGGTGCATTAGCCGCCAGCGTTTTTCATAAAAATGTGATTAACATTGGCGAACTAAAACAATTTTTAACAGATAACCAAGTGGCAGCAAGATTATGCAAGTAACACAACAAAACCAAGCTCAAGTCGATTTCGCTAAAAGTGAAATGATCCCTGCTATTATTCAAGATGCCCGCTCTGGTGTTATTTTAATGCAAGGCTTTATGAACAGCGAAGCACTAAACGTTACGCTTGAGAGTAATAAAGTAACGTTTTACTCGCGTTCAAAATCGCGTTTATGGACTAAAGGTGAGTCATCAGAAAACTACTTAAACGTAGTATCTGTGCATACCGATTGTGACTACGATTCAATTTTAGTACTTGCCAACCCAGAAGGTCCAACGTGCCACTTAGGCACACAAAGCTGTTTTGGTGATGAAGCAAAACCAAGTTTAAGCTTTTTAGCACAGTTAGAAGATGTGATTGTAGCGCGTAAAAACGACGACCCTGAAAAAAGCTACACAGCGTCATTATTTGCAAAAGACTTAAGCCGTAGTTGTCAAAAAGTAGGTGAAGAAGGCGTAGAAGTTGCCCTTGCCGCTATGAAACACGATAACGATGAGCTAACTAATGAGTCAGCTGATTTAATTTATCACCTTACAGTATTACTACAACGCCAAGGCTTAGCCCTTGAAGATGTAGTTAAATGCTTGCAAGGTCGCCATAAATAGCATTAGTTGTGACTAACAAAGAGGCTCATATTTATATGGGCCTTTTTATTTTTACAGTAAATCACGTGTGATATAGTGCGTGGCTAAATTAATCGGTTACTGTGAACTATGAAAAACTATATTATTCCTTCTATTGTCGCGTTTATTTTAGCGGGCTGTACCAGCAAAACTAATCAGACTACAACTACAGCAACCACTACTACAACGAATCAGTCTGTAAAAACCACAGATACACCCGATGAATGCAGCACCATCAATAACCTAATAAATGGTTATGAGACTGGTTTTAATTCAATCAAAACAGATAAAGTAAATAACCAGTTTACTAATCAATGGCGTACTAATACTCATATAATTGGAGCAACCTGTACAGTTACTTTAAATAAGTCAGAGCAAGCAAGCTACCAATGCCAAACACCTGTTAAAACACAAACGCAAACAATAAAGTCTCATCAAAAACTGGCTAAGCAATTACGCCAATGCTTAACCAAAACAGGTTGGTTTGAAAGCCAAAAAGAAACAGCAAGTTCAATTTACAGCACCTTTGTACTTGATACTAAAACCCCAGTCATTACACTTGCTACCAATCAAGAAGGTAATGGGTTTTCTTCTCGCTTTGAAATTGCACCACCATTAGGGCTTTAATATGCGCCAATTAAATCAAAACAAAAAACCATCTAAATTAAAAACCGACTGTTTAGGCATATGTGAACGCCGCAGTGGTTTTTGCACTGGCTGCGGACGTACTAACGAAGAAATTTTTGATTGGATAATTTTATCTGAAGAAGAAAAAAAAGTGATTTTAGAAATGCCACGAACCGATATATCAAAAGCGTAATGGAGCTAAAAGCCTCGATATCCCGAGGCTATAAATTAACGTTAAGCTTTATCGAGCGCTTGGCTTACATCAGCAATTATGTCTGTAATGTTTTCAATACCGACCGACAAACGAATTAAATCGCGGCTTACGCCCGCATTAGCAAGTTCTTCATCATTTAATTGGCGGTGTGTGGTTGATGCAGGATGGCACGCAAGCGACTTGGCATCGCCAATATTAACTAAGCGTAAAATCATGTTTAGCGCATCAATAAAACGAGTACCTGCTTCTAGGCCACCTTCAATACCAAAACTTAAAATACCCGATGCTTTACCACTGGTAATTTTTTGACTCATTGCGTTATACGGGCTTGATTTAAGCCCTGCGTAGTTAACCCAGAGCACTTTTGGATGGTTTTCTAAATACTCAGCTAACTGCTGTGCATTTTCGCAGTGGCGATCCATTCTTAAGCCTAATGTTTCAAGGCCAATTAAAATGTCAGATGCGTTTTTAGGGGCAAGCGCTGCGCCAGTATTTCTAAGTGGCACTACTCTGCAGCGACCGATAAATGCAGCTTCAGCAAAAGCTTCGGTATAAACCACATTATGATACGACGGATCAGGCTCGTTCATCATTGCAAAACGCGTGGCATTCGCTTTCCAATCAAATTTTCCTGAGTCGACAATCATGCCGCCAATAGCAGTACCGTGCCCGTTTATATACTTTGTCAGTGAGTGAACCACTATATCGGCGCCTAGCTCAAATGGGCGGCATAAATACGGCGTAGCCACGGTATTATCAACAATAAGCGGCACACCTTTGCTGTGTGCAATACGTGCTAAACGTTCAATATCAACAATATTGCCTGCCGGATTACCAATAGATTCACAAAAAACAGCGCGGGTGTTGTCGTCAATTGCACTCTCGAACGCGGTAAAGTCATCGGCCTTTATCATGCGAGCTTCAATACCTTGCCTAGGTAGTGTATGAGCAAATAAGTTATACGTGCCACCATATACTTGGCTGGTACTCACAATATTAGTGCCTACTTCGCACAAACATTGAATAGCATACGTAATAGCAGCCATCCCAGAGGCCACGGCTAGCGCACCAATGCCCCCTTCCATCGCGGCAATACGTTGTTCAAGTACGGCATTGGTTGGGTTCATTATGCGGGTGTAAATATTTCCAGGTACTTTTAAATCGAATAAATCAGCGCCATGCTGCGTGTTATCAAATGTATAAGAAGAAGTGTGATAAATAGGCACAGCTGCCGATTTGGTCGTAGCCTCAGATTCGTAACCGTGGTGCAGTGCTAATGACTCTAATTTCATAATTATTCCCTTCAATTAATTTACCACTAAGCTAGCACTTCTTGGTTATAAAATGCACATGAAATATATTAAAGGATATCGAGGTGATTTGATTTAAGTTAAAGGCCGATAAGAGCGATAACCAGTCATTAAGGGGGAGCTATAGTTAGCTCAGTAACCCTCAGAGAAAACTATCACTTTTTTATATAGTAAAATAACCTTTACTAGACTTAATATTTATAGGTGGCAATAACTTACACTATTTGCTATTAATAGAAACTCATGAAATAAGGGCGTCTTCGCGCAAAATAGGGAAAGTGTCCGCTGATAAAGATGTCATACGCCTGAAGTGGCGTCAGTTGATACGAATAAATTTTGCAAAACCAAACAAGCAAAAAGTAAATTAAAATAAAAAGGATTACTTCAACAAATGACAACGGATGGAAAACAGCTCAGCAATCCTTTTTCGACAGGCAGTGGTGGCGCAAGATTTGAGGCCAATATCCAGGCCACATTCGTTACCTTAATGCTAAGTGGCGGTTACGCTCCCTGCTTGCCCTCATGGCCAATCGTAGAAATAAAGCTACAGGGCGCAGTAGCAGGCTTTGAGACAGATGATCTGATAGTTTTTGTTGAAAACCTTGTAAACAATGATCGCCGTCGGTTACTTGGGCAAGTAAAAAATTCAATTCCAATTACTACCAAGAGCAAATTATTTGCCGAGGTTATTCAAGCAGCTTGGAATGATTTTAATAATCCTAATGCCTTTACTAAAGGAAAAGATGTAATTGCTCTAATTACGGGGCCAATCAATGCCACAGACACTGACGGGGTTAATGGGCTATTAGAACAAGCTCGCCATACACGTGACGCTGATGAGTTTCTAACCAAAGTAGAACGGGCTAATTTTTGCTCAGACAATGTCAGGAATAAACTGGCAGCATTTAAGGCACAACTCAAAACCGCCAATAAAGGCAACGATGTTGAAGAACAAGACTTATATGAATTTCTTAGACACTTCCACCTCCTCGGTTATGATCTTGCAAAAAAGGGAAGTGTCGTTTCGTCACTTCTGCAATCGCATATTGCACAATTCAATAAGGATATTCCCGATAAGATTTGGTACCAGATAGTTAATGAAGTACAAAATTTCAATCAATATGCGGGTACAATTACTCTCGATACCCTACCTGATGATTTGGTCAAGCATTTCAGAGAACCCGAGATCACACATATACCTAAAGAACTTGCCAAGGAAAATGTAGAAGGTGACGTTATAGTTCAGCCAGTCGCAACTGATTGGAATCAGCACGCTTTTGCTCAAAAGCTGGCTGTTGCAAATCTAATCGGCAGTTGGAATGAAGGTAATGAGGCTGACATCACGGTTGTCACGCAGATTATTGGGGAGGATTACAGTAACTGGATAGCAAATCTGCGAGAAACATTGCAGGTTCATGATTGCCCTTTATCTTATAAAAATGGCTTATGGCGCTTCAAAGACCGTTTAAAGTCTTGGAAGGAGTTAGGAGTCAGGATTTTTGACAATCACTTGGATACTTTTAAGGCCGTTGCCCTAGAGTTACTCCGAATTGATGACCCTTCTTTTGAGCTGCCCGGAGAAGAGCGATATGCCGCTGCCATCCACGGGAAGGTGTTACCGCATTCTAGCAATTTACGTGAGGGCTTGGCGGAAGCATTAGCGCTTATTGGTAGTCAGGCAGCTGCTTTAACTAATTGCACCCAGGGAAAGGCCGGTGCTATTGCGGTGTTATCAGTGCGCGAATTATTCGAGGAAAGTGATTGGGTCCGCTGGGGCAGCCTGAATAGCTTACTACCAACCCTTTCAGAAGCGAGTCCAGATGAGTTTCTGTTGGCTGTAGAAAATGCCAGCGCTGCTACACCCTCGCCCTTTGATAAGTTATTTGAGCAAGAAGATGCGGGGGCTTTCGGCAGAAACTATATTACCGGCCTTCTATGGGCGCTTGAAGGAATCGCATGGGAGGAAGCTTACTTGAGCCGCACTACTGTTGCTTTGGCAGAAATAGCCGCACATGACCCCGGCGGTAACTGGGCAAATAGGCCCGGTAATTCACTAACAGATATTTTTCTTCCTTGGATGCCACATACATTAGCTTCCGTTGAGAAGCGACAAGCGGCACTTAAGACAATCTGTGCTGAGCAACCCGAAGTAGCCTGGAAATTGTTGGAGAGCTTACTTCCAAATCAACATTCAACGACTTCCGGAACTCATAAACCGAGCTGGAGAGCAACGATACCTGAAGGCTGGGAGAAAGGTGTTACGAATAACGAATATTGGGAGCAGTCTCGCTTTTGTGCTGAATTGATTGTCGAACAAGCTGGCTTTGATGTCGTTAAGCTCGCGTCTTTGGCGGGTAATTATGACCATTTGCAACCGCCCGCCTCTGAAAAATTTAGAGATAAGCTTCTATCTGAGAGTTGTTTAATGCTATCTGAGCAAGAGCGTTTGCCACTCTGGGTGGCATTGTGCAAATTTATTGCTCGCCATCGTCGTTTTCCAGAGGCTGAGTGGTCCTTGGGAGAAGATTCTCTGCTTCCAATGGCGGAAATAGCGAGTCAACTGGCTCCAAAAAGCCCAACTCTCCTGTATAAGCGACTGTTTTCAGATGCTGAAGCTTATCTCTATGAAGTCGATGGGGATTGGGAGGAAAAGCAAGAGAAACTATTCCAAATCCGAAAATCAGCCATTAGGGATATCTTGGGTGAAGGAGGGATCCCTCAGGTACTAAAGTTTGCCTCAACAGTTCCCAATGCCCACCTTGTGGGTGAAGTGATGGCAGATTTGGATCAACCTGAGTTTGATACAGAGCTTTTACCCGCTTTGCTAGATGTGGCAAATCAAAAGCTTTGGTCCTTAGTTGCGGCCTATGCATGGCGCCGGAGGTACATGGGCACCTGGAAGTGGTTTGATGATATTAACAAGGTAGGCTGGGAGCCAAAGCAGATAGCTTTACTGTTGTGCGCTTTGCCATTTGAGAGAAATGCTTGGGATAGAGCAGTACAGTTGCTTGGTGAAAACGAAGGTGAGTACTGGAACATGACCAGCGCCAATACCTACCAGACAGAGGGCGATACTGAATATGCTCTCAGGAAGTTGCTTGAATTCGGTCGGCCAGATGCTGTGATAGATGGACTTAGCAGAGACTTATTTAAGAAGAAAGGTATCAACCCGGACTTGGCGTGTGATGCTTTGTTGTCGCTGGTTCAAGTTGAAGAGCCTACTGGAAGAATTGACAGCTACCACATCACCACAATCATTAAAGCTCTTCAAGAGAATACTATCACCGATCAAGATAAACTCTTTCATGTTGAATGGGCGTATGTGTCTTTGCTTGACAAGCACAGTGATGGTTCTCCAATCACCTTAGAAAATAGGCTTGCTTCCGATCCCTACTTTTTCAGTGAGCTTGTTCAAATGATCTATCGTGCTGAGGGTGCTGAGCCAGAAGAGTCCTCTGAGCAGCGTCGTAATATTGCCTCTAACGCATACCGGTTACTTTCTGCATGGAAAGTTGTCCCCGGTGTTCGGGCGGGTGGCGAGTTTGAACCAGATGCGTTTACGAAGTGGCTGACTGAAATGGAAGAGATAGTCAAAGCCTCGGGGCATTATGATGTTGCGATGATTCAACTTGGTGATGTGCTCGTTAATGCCCCAGAGGGGCCAGATGGCTTATGGATTCACCCTGTGGTTGCAGCAATAATGAATAACAGAGAGCGCTCTAGCCTACGTGATGGATATAGCACGGGTATTCGTAACTCTCGTGGAGCCCACACAGTTGACCCGGAAGCTAAGCCTGAAAGAGCACTCGCCGAAAAATATCGGCAGCGGGCTGATCAGGTTGATAATGCTGGATACCAACGATTAGCTACGACCTTACGGGGTGTGGCCGATAGTTATGACCGAGATGCTGAGCGAATCATTTCACGCGGCGGTGTTCCACACTGGGGAGCAGTATAACAAGCCACTGCACTCTGAAATTTTACCGCTGCTAAAATTCCGGTTAGTGGAGCGTTAGACGTTTATCATATTTTAAATGTCGTTATATTTTAAGGATAAAAATGGCAAGACTAAATTTTAAAGAAATCGACTCAACAAAAGACTCGGATTCTGATCAATTTGAAAAGTTCAGCAAGCAGTTCTTCGAACATGTATTAAAGTTTGAAATTATCAGTGGCCCAAGTCGAGGAGCTGACGGAGGAATTGACTTGTGTGTGCGTGATAGAACAAGCGAAGAAAAACTACTTGTGAGTTGTAAGCATTATGCCCATTCTGGCAAATCAGTCGGTCGGGGAAATGAAGAGGATATTTTGGATCGGCTTGCAGAGCACGATTGTAATATATTTATTGGTTTCTACTCTACAATTGCATCATCAGGCTTGGAACAAAAGCTTGATAGACTGAAGCAAAGAAGAGGTATAAATTACAAAATCTACGACAGCGAGAGCATAGAAGCTGATTTACTTGATGGAGTAGCTGGTTTTCGTATAGCAAAAAGATATTTTCCTCTATCCATTAAAAATGTTTGGCCTCAGATTATTTCACTAAACCAGACTTATACTGTTGCTGACGCATGTGAAAATAGCGATGGTAATTGGATTGTTTTGGAAGAGTTTAATGGCAGTGAGACAAAGCCATATGTGAATACCGCTGAAGGTGCGGTATCGGTTGCAAATGAATCTGCAATGTATGTGATTCATCAGCCAATGTTTCTTTCTGCATGGAAAGACGCAGTATCTTTATATCCTAAGTATTTTGTCATACCTCAAAAAGGCATCGATCAAGTAGAAAACTGGCGTGAATTATCTCCAAACTGGGATGAGAAAAGTAATTTAGGCAACTTAAAACCTAATTCTAGATGGACGCTACTCGCGATCTGGAGCTTGGTGGATGCAAAAAAAGTACGAAGTATTCTCAAAGAATTGGGAAGCGATGCGTCGCAACAGGGCCTGGACCTAATGAGTTTTCAATGGCTCGCAGAGTCTACAGCTACAAACCGTAGAGACATACTAACTAGACTTTTTGCATATTACTAAAAACGTTTAACAAGCAATGTTTCGTTCCTCAACAAATTATAGCCCACTATTTTAGTCCGCTTATGTGAGCGTTATATTCACAAGGAGTTTTGAATTGGCAATAGATGTTGCTTTTAGCATTCAGGCAAATGATTATTTAGACCCCGATCGAGCATATGATCTTTACTGGTCTGGCGTTATCACAGATAAGAAGAAGTTTCTTTGTCCAGGAACTGATTGCACGGCGCAAGTAACCTGCGCAAACTTGGATGAAGATCTTCTAGATATGAAGGTCGTCCCGCACTATCGAATCTACGGAGAGCATTCTAAAGACTGTGAAGTTTTTAATAATAAGCCTCTCAATCTTCAATATGAAGATGGCACACCTGTAAAGGAAGAAAAGCGAACTATAGATGAATCTATTGTAGATACCTTTCTTCTGGAGCGACCAGATTCTTATTATGATGAAGCTCGAGCTGACCGTGGAGCTAATAATCAAGTTTTTAAAAAGCCCGAGTTTGTCCGCAGCTCAAAAGACACGAGACTGAGAGAAACAGGAAGTATCGGGAATATATACTCTGTTCGATCTGTTGTTGGAAGATATATCAGATATAGAAACGATGGCTCCATTGATCAGCGTAGAGTAAACATATTAGGCAAAGACATATATTATCGAAGTATATTTAAATGTATATGGGAGCAAGATTTGAATGAGCTTCCAAGCTATCCTGTAATTTACTATGGATGGGCCTTTATAAATAGGCTTCCATCGGGCGCTGGATATCAGATTAAATTTAAGAAGAAATTCAAGAGAGGCGATGATGAATATACAAGCACGATAATGATCGCCGATCGTTTGATTGAAAGCTATAAAATAAAAAAGTTAGTTGCAACAAGGCTTGAAAAGATAAATGCACAAGATAAGCCAACAGCGTTTGTATTTGTGTATGGTGAACCCAGTGAGAACATATCACAGGCGGGTAACAAATATGCCAACTTCTCAATAAAAAACCTAGACATGATAGACATTAATTATGATTGTCCGTTGCCAAAAGAATATAATAAGTAAAGCCAGCCCACGCATAAATGAGAGCGAATGGGGTCAAATCTTGACTTCACATATTAAAAACCTTCATTGTCTGCTAATGGCTGTGAGTTCGGCCACTCGACAACATAAAATGTTGTTTATAATTGGTAAAGTATTTTATTGTGGCGGATGGCGCTTCGCTTATCTTACCTACATCAAAAGGTTGCTTGGTTAAGCTGAAGGCGCCACCCAACAGCGCTATAGATTCACGCCTTGAAGGTCCGAAATGGCGCTTAGCAGTCATATATAAGGAATCCAACATCAACAAAAAAGGCGCTTCCTTTACGGTAAGCGCCCTTCTCTTATCTCACTCATTACTTATTTTACGATTGTCATTTCGTCTAACAAGTTTTGTGCATTATCTACTTTATCCATTACCCACAGCATGTAGCGTGAATCAACATGGATTGAGCGATTAAGCTCAGGGTTGTAATCCCAGTCACCAATAATACTTTCGTAAACACCGTCAAACAGTAAGCCTACAAGCTCTGCTTTGCCGTTAAGTGTTGGCGAACCTGAGTTACCACCAGTAGTGTCTACATTAGATAGAAAGTTAACGGGTACTGTATTCATGCCACCTGTGTAATCACCATAAAGCTTGGCTTTAATTTGCTCTTGTAACTTTTTAGGTGCATTAAATGGGTCAACATCGGTGTTTTTAGCAAGTAATCCTTCAAGCGATGTAAACGGTGTTGCTACCAAGCCATCTTGAGGTGAATAGCCACCTACAGTGCCATAGGTTACTCGTAATGTGCTGTTAGCATCGGCGTATACCGGTTTGTTTTTAGCTTTGTTAAACGCAATTATTGCGCTCATTAACTCTGGGCGAGCGGCTTGTAATTTACCTGCCAGTGCTTTTGATTTATCTTCTTCTGCTTTCATTACTTTAAATATTGCTTTAGCGTACTGCACAAATGGGTCTTGGCTTTGATTTAGCTGGCTAAACGATTGCTCAAATAATGAATTGCGAACAGTGGCATTATCGAGTCTTGACTGCTCATACATGCTATCAACTAACGCGCTTTGGGTTGCTTTATCAAACCCATTTTGTACTTTAAATACGTTATCAACGTCGCTAAAACGCTCTTCTTTTGGAAGTGCTGCATACAGCTCTAAAAAGTGCAGTAAAATAGCTTTATCTACTTTGCTATCATAACGGCGCGTCATGCGCTCAAGCCCTGCTTTAATGCGAGGTAAGTCACGTTCTTGATAACCAGATTCACGTTCGCTATTTGGCTTTTGTTTTTCGTAAGCTAGGCGGTATAAACGTCGTGCTGTACTGATCATTTGTGAGCGGTGCACATAACCTAACATGCGGTCGCGTTCACTGTGCTCTTGTGATTGCGCAATTAGCTCAGATAGCTCACCTAATACGCTTCCGTATTGTTCTTTACGCTCACCATCACTATTGATCCATTGTGTTAACTCTTGCTCAAACTGTTTTTTGCGCTCAAGCATAGTGCCTTTTTTGAAGCTTTCGATCATCGAACCATAGTTTTTAATATAGTTGTTATAACCTGCAATGGTGCTTTCGTAAGCAATACGTGCTTTACTGCCGTCTTCTGAATTTTCTTCAATAAGCGACACGTATTTTGAGTTATGAACGCGTGCTTTAGGGTAACTGTCGTTAAATACGTTATCTACCTCTGTTGCTATACGGTAGCGGTTAGTACGCCCTGGGTAGCCTGTAACCATTACAAAGTCGCCTTCTTGCACGCCTTTGGCACTTACTTTTAGGTAAGAGTCAGGTACGTAAGGTACGTTGTCTTCGCTGTACTCTGCAGGTTTTCCATCTTTGCCTACATAAGCGCGGTAAAAACCAAAGTCGCCTGTGTGGCGCGGCCACATCCAGTTATCTATATCGCCGCCGTATTTACCTACGCCCATTGCCGGTGCATAAGTTAAGCGTACGTCTTTAATTTCAAGTGACTTAATTAGGTAAAACTCTAAACCACCATGAAACGAATACACGTTACAACGATAGCTTTCGTCGGCTTCACACTGGGCTACTAGCGCTTTTTCATTTTTTTCGAGTGCGTCGTAGCGTGCTTTTGCTGTTAACTCGTTAGTACCTTTAATTACTTCATCTGTTACGTTGGTAACCGTTTTTGTTACATAGACGCGTGAGCCCGGCGCTGCAGGTAAATCTTCTGTAGGACTTTTAGCTAAAAAGCCATTTTCTAAAATATTGTTTTCAGGTGTTGAGTTGTATTGTACCGAGCCATAAACACAGTGATGGTTTGACACAACTAAACCCTTAGGCGATACAAACGATGCTGTACAACCACCTAGGCTAATTACCGCATTCATTGGGAATTCGGTTAATTTAGAAATAGATTCAACATCAATTTCAAGCCCCTTGGCTTTTAAAATTGATTCTAATTCTGGAAGTTGGTGTGGTTGCCACATGCCTTCGTCGGCTATGGCACTACTTGAAAGTGATAAAGAAAATGTGGCTACTAATGTAGCTACAAGAGGTTTTAAACGCATTATAGAATCCTTTTTATTTGTTTCCATAACAGGTTACTCGCGATGGGACAATAAGGTCAATAGCCGTGCAATGAATTGTTACAATCGAGTGTTTAATCTTACTTTTTATCAAAATTCATCGAAAAATCAAGAAACTGTTTTGCTGGTATTGGTTTACTAAAATAGAAGCCTTGCATAAAATCACAACCCAATTCGTTCAATAAAGTATGCTGCTCTTTTGTTTCTACACCTTCGGCTACCACTGTCAGTCCTAAGCTGTGCGACATAGCAATAATTGCCTTTACGAGATTACAATCTTCATTGTTTAGTACAATACCGTCAATAAAACTTCTATCTATTTTAAGTACATTAAAAGGGTATTCTCTCAAATAACTTAATGATGAATAACCTGTACCAAAGTCATCCATTGATAAGTTAATGCCTAATGCAGTAATTTCAGTCAGTATATCAACAACATTAGTGTGGCAACTCATCAATACTCCCTCAGTTATTTCAAGCTCTAAACTTTCGGGGTTTACGTTTGCTTCACTCAATGAGTTTTGAATAAAACTGAGCAACCCTACGTCTCTAAATTGGCGAGGAGATAAGTTAACAGCCATGGTGTATTTTTGTTGGCGTTTACAGGTACTTTGCCATGTGTTTAAAAAGTGTAATGCTTGGCTAATTACAAACTTACCAATAGGTACAATTAATCCTGTATTTTCGGCAATAGGTATAAACTCATCGGGTGTTACATTACCTAGCACAGGGTTATGCCAGCGTAATAACGCTTCTGCACCAATGATGTGTTTATTTTTGGCGTCAAATTGGGGCTGGTAGAATAACTCAAATTCATTACGCTCAAGGGCGCCACGCATCTGCTCTTCTATTACTAGTCGGCGCTGAATAATTACGTTCATCTTTTTAGTAAAAAATGAATAAGTATTACGACCATATGATTTTGCTTGATACATTGCAGTGTCAGCATTTCGTAATAAATCAGCAACGGTTGTACCATTTTCTGGGTATATGGCTACACCAATACTCGCTGTTAGTATGTGTTCCCGGCCCTCAATTTTAAAAGGGGCTCTAAAGTTATTGACCAGTTTTTCAGTGATTTTTAGCGCTGCATGGTGATCAGTTATACCTCGTAGTAATACGATAAACTCATCTCCACCTAGGCGCCCTACCGTGTCATCTTTTCGCAGTGCCTCTTGTAGCCTTTGCGCTGATTCAATTAAAAGTTTGTCTCCTGTTTCATGGCCTAAAGAATCATTTATTTTTTTAAAATCATCTAAATCCAAAAACAGTACTGCCGCTTTCTCGTTATTTCTTTGTGCTTCAATAAGTAATTGCGACAAACGATCAAGTGCTAAAAAACGATTTGGGAGTAAAGTTAGACTATCGTAATACGCTTGATGTCTAATTATTTCATCTGATTTATGCTGTTCTGTAATATCTCGAATAATAACCATTAACTGGTTATGTTCTGTTATTTTATTTATTCTTGCTTCAAAAAAAACGAGCCCATGGGGCAAAGCGAGCTCGTATTTAAAGCTCATCATCTGCTCTTTTTCTAATACAAGGCTGATATAGGTTTCAAATTTTTTGGCTACATCTTGAGGGAGTACATCACCCATTTTTTTACCAATAAATTGCTTTGGCTTGGTGTAGAGATCGGTCTCATTACTGGCATGATACTCAATAATAGTTCCATCATTTTCCATCAAGAAAAATAAGTCAGGAATTGCTCCAAAAATAGTTTTTAGCATATGCTCATTAAATGACGCATCTGCTTGTGCCTTTTTAACCTCAGATAAATCAATATCAATACAGTACATTTGTTTTGTATTATATTGATTTGTAAACATAACATGGCTGGAAAAAACCGATACATTGTTTCCATCTTTGTCTTGTAAGATAATTTCAGATGCTGGAATTTCTATATCTTTTTTTACCCAGTCACTATGTGCGTTAATAACTAACTCACACATTGGCTCTGGAATTATAAGGTCTTCTATTTTTTGTCCTATGGCTTCTTCTTTGGTATATCCATAAAGTCGCTCACTGCCTTCATTCCAATAAATAACACGACGTTCATTGTCATAACCTTGAACAGAAATAACATTTACCGCATCAAATAACTGATGCAAATAGTCGTTAATTACAAATTGATGGGTTAAGTTTGAAGTCGGGTTATCTAATTTCATTTGAGGCTATATCCATAAATAATTTTATTTAATAATAGAGAAATACTAAATAATAATTAAATTTAATTTTAATATTAAATTTCCATGTACATTATATACGCCATTATACAAAACAAAAAAAGAGCCGAAGCTCTTTTTTAATAATTGTTAACTATATTTAAACGCTATAAAAACTGAATTTATTTTTTTGTCACATCATTTGGATGTTCCACGCCAATCCATGCTTTGAATAGTGCTTTTTGCTCAGGCGTTGCCTCTTTATCAGCAACTACTTTTTTAGGCTTATCAAAATCTTCTGATAGTACTAATGTTAAGCTTTCAAGAGCATCGCGACGAAGATAGTCAACGGTTACTTTATCGCCTTTTTTAAACGTTTCTAAGCTGGTTTTTAAATCTTTACCTACGTGATGTTTGTTTATAGCGACAATTTTATCATCGGTAGTTAAACCTGCTTTCCACGCACTGCCACCACGGCGAACGTAACTTAACGTAAGTAACTCGCCTGTGTTTTTAGCGGTAGCATCAATACTTGCAAGCGCTTTTGCTTTTTCAGGACGTTCAAATTTCAAGCCTACTTTAGTAAGTAAGTCGTCAAAGTTAATACTTGCAGGCGACTCAACATTTTCTTGCCACCAGCTTGAGTAATCACGCCCTGTTAAATCTTTTAAGATATTAAGTACATCTTCATCTGTAAAACCAGCTGGCATTTTATAATTGTTATAAAGTGCTTTGTGTACGTCGCGATAGCTTATTTTACCTTGGCTTTTTTCTAGCAAGTCGATATCTAAAACTAATGAAAGTAATGAACCTTCTGAATAAATATTAGTGCTGTAGTTACGTGCATGATCGCCACCTTGGTTAATCCATTTATCAAAGCTTGTTTCGCTTGCGCTTTGCACTTCACGGCCCGGTGTTTGTAAATGACGATTAATAGTTTTACTCATCACTTTAAAAAATTCATCTGTGGTTTCAATACCAGAGCGAACCATTAAATGATCTTCAAAATAACTTGTTGAACCCTCTGCAATCCAAAGCAGTTTAGAGTAATTCATATTAGTGTAATCGTACGGCACTAAACCTTGAGGGCGGTATGCTTTAACATTCCACGTATGAACAAACTCATGCGCAGCGGTGCTAATAAAGGCTAGGTAATCTTCGCGGCTACCAAATCTATCGCGTGGACGTTGAATAATTGTTGAGTTTAAATGCTCTGTTGCACCACCTGCGCCCGACGTAGCATGAACCATAAATACATAACGTTCATATGGATAGCCATCCCAAATTACATTACCAGTGGCAACTAATTTTTTAAGATCGGTAAGCATTTGCTCTACATCGTAGTTACCGTCGCCCCATATAACTAAATCGTATTCGCGGCCATCTACTTCAAATGTGTGTAGTTGGTTAATACCCGTTTCGATTGGTGAATCAACAAGCACGTCGTAATCTGCTGCTTTAAATGAATTTTTGCCTTTTAAATTATCCATACCCGATACAGAGCGCCACTTTTTAGGCACCTCTAAATTAACAGTTACTGGCTCTTGGCGAAATGATTCACTAAACATAAAAAAGCCTGATGCATCTATAAATGCATGGCTGTCGTCAATGTGGCGAGCGCGCTTACCAAGCTCATTTGCATACACCTGGTAGTCAATATTAACTTCGGTTGGCTCATTAAGGTGTACACGCCATGTACTGTGATCAATTTTTTCCCATTTTAACTCTTTGCCATCTTCATCTTTAGCTTTGAAGTAACGAATGCCATTGGCAAGGTTTAGCATTTCATAGCGACCCGTTCGCCATGCAGGAAGTTTTATATCAAGATGTGCTTGCGCTGTTTTTGGAAACTCAACACTTACATCGCCTAAATGATGTTGTGGTTGTGAGATTTCTAAAGAATAATTTACGTCGGCAAATACAGGTGCTGAACATGCAGCTAAAATAGATAGGGCTAATAACTTTTTCATAGAGACTCTTAGTGGAAACTTAATTGCCTGCAAGACTAGCAAGCCCCTATTTAAAAGTGAATTAAATACGACAAATTGCCCCGTATACGAGTTTATACGTAGTAGCTTATTAAAATTTCTAAGTTTTTTACTAGATAACTACACATAATAAAAATTTGTTGTAAACTGAAGATAATAAAATTAATTTGATGGCGGTACGCTTAGGTGTCTGAAAGATCTAATCCAACAGATAAAAAACTCAAACAAGCAATTGATGCTCGTATGGCTATTGAGAGTGCACGCAAACATCAAGTGGATATTTTGTGCGACTTTGCAGCTAAACTTTCGCTAAGCTGTAAAGGGCTTGATATTGAGTTAGATAATCGCCTTGCTAAATTTAGAAGTGCACTCAATAAAGGTATGAGCTTTGAAGACCTCTCTCCTCTTGTTAGTGAAACTTTAATATTACTTAAAAATCAAGAATCGATTCAGCAAGCTCAGCAACGTGATTTATTCAACAGTGTACAAAATGCAGGTAAACAGTTACAAAAAACTAAAGGTTTACCTGACGATACTCGCAGAGCCCTGAGAAATTTACTCGATCAAGAGATTAATAACGTTCAATCAACCCATGGTTATATTCCGCTACTTGATCAACTTATTCTCTTTTATCATGAAGCATTGCTAACTAAGCAAGACCCTCAAGCAGATAATCAGCGCCCTGTAAAACAAGCTCGTGCAAAAAAACTACTTGAGCTGGCTAACGAACTTATACTTGAAGAAGAAGCTACACTACAAATTAATAGTATAAAAAATAATATTACGGAAAGTGACACCATCGACGCATTACTCGATGTTGCGATTAACATAATTGAAGTCGTAGTAAAAAACATTAGCAAAGAGCGTAAATCTGCACAAAGCTTTTTAGTTTCATTAAATCAAACCCTCGAAGATCTACATAATTCTATTGTCTCTACTAGTAGACACTCAGAATCGATGAGTATTGAGTTTGATTCGTTAAATAAAAGCATTGAACTAAAAATAAAAAACCTCAACGAACAAACACAAAAAGCAACGTCAATCTCATCTTTAAAAGAACTCGTAGATAACGAATTAAAATCACTAAGCGAAGATTTTCTAGCAAAAGAAAAGTTAGAACGAAAAGACAGAGAAATGCTTAGCACTAGCTTTAGTGAAATAAACAAACGAATTGTTACTTTAGAAGATAAGTTAACAACGTATAAAAAACGCTTAAACGAACAGCGCTTTAAAAGTTTACTTGATGGGCTTACAAAACTGCCTAACCGAGCTGCATTTGATGAACGTTACAATCACGAAATGCATTTGTTTAATGTGCAGCCATCAGATGTTACGCTTGCGGTTATTGATGTTGACCACTTTAAATCTATCAATGATAGATTTGGCCATACCGCAGGTGACATTACCTTACAGGTTATATCAAAAGCGTTGCAAAAATCGGTAAGAAAGTCAGATTTTATAGCGCGTTACGGCGGTGAAGAATTTGTATTGTTAATGCCAGGTGTGTCGCTTGAAAACGCAACATTACCTCTGGATAAAGTAAGAAAGGTAATTAAAAATATACCTTTTAAATTTAGAGAAAAACAAATTGAGATCACTATTTCGGTAGGTGCAACTCAGTTTAAAAAAGGCGATACTCTGTTAAAGGCATTTGATCGAGCAGATGATGCTCTTTACGAGGCCAAGAATTCAGGACGAGATAGACTTTGTACCAGTAAATAATGTCATAGCCATTATAAATTTTATGACAAGTAGTTTTTTACGATTTAGCAGTAAGGAGAACGTCTATGTTAATACAGTTAAACCCAACTGGGGTTTTAGATTTACTGTCGCAATTAGAAGTTGATTTATTAGAGCAATCTTCTGCTAGTGAGCGTTATAAGTTATTTAGAAACTGCGTACTAGCAGTGCTTAATGTAGGTAGCCATACCGACGAAAGTAGCGATATATACGACAAATACAAAGATTTTGATATTCGTTTAGTAAGCCGCGAGCGAGGCATTAAAATTGAGCTTGAAAACCCACCCGAAACCGCATTTGTTGATGGCGAAATAATTACCGGAATTCACGAGCATATATTTTCTGTTATTCGCGATATTTTGTTTATTTGTCAAAAATACGAAAAAGATTTAAAAGAGCAAAAAGCCATTACTCATATGGTATTCGATATGCTCAGAAATGCAGGTGCTTTGCGTGTTAATAGCGAGCCAAGTATGGTTGTTTGCTGGGGCGGACACTCTATAAACGAAGTTGAATATAAATACACAAAACAAGTAGGTTACGAGCTTGGCTTACGTGGATTAAATATTTGTACTGGTTGTGGCCCTGGTGCCATGAAAGGCCCAATGAAAGGTGCCACTATTGGCCATGCAAAACAGCGCAATACCAATAACCGTTACTTAGGCCTAACAGAGCCAAGCATTATTGCTGCAGAGCCACCAAACCCTATTGTTAACGAATTAGTTATTTTACCTGACATTGAAAAGCGCCTTGAAGCTTTTATAAGAACAGCTCACGCTATTATCATTTTTCCTGGAGGCGCAGGTACTGCTGAAGAATTGCTATATTTATTAGGCATATTACTTCATCCAGATAACACCAAACAATGTTTGCCTGTGATTTTAACTGGCCCTAAAGAAAGTGAAGCGTACTTTAAAGAGCTGTGTGAATTTGTTGAAATGACGCTTGGTAAAGAAGCATTAGATAAGTTTGAAGTTATTATTGATAATCCTGAGTTAGTTGGACAGAAGCTAAGATCGGCTATGGCCAATGTTCGTGATTACCGTAAAAGTGAAGGCGATGCCTACTACTTTAACTGGACGTTAAAAATCGATAACGATTTTCAACAACCTTTTGCACCAACACACGAAAATATGGCAAGTCTTGATTTACATCTTGATCAACCAAAGCAGTTATTAGCGGCTAATTTACGCAGAGCTTTTTCAGGTATTGTAGCTGGAAATGTAAAAGACGAAGGCGTTAAAGCCATTAAGCAAAACGGTCCATACATTTTAAGTGGCGAGCCTGCCCTTATGGAAAATATGGATACGTTATTACAAGCATTTGTTGATCAAGGCCGTATGAAACTCCCTGGCAGCAAATACATTCCGTGTTACAAAATAAAAGCATGAGTTTTATAGTTTGAAACCCCATTTACTTCTTATTGATGCGCTTAATTTAATTAGGCGCATTTACGCCGTTGACGCTAATCAAAAACATCACAGCGATGAGCAAATGATACAAACGTGCTGTGCACGTGTAGCTCATGCGTGTAAAAAGCTTTTAGATACAAGTAATGCAACCCATGCGATTGCGGTATTTGATGGTGACAAAAGCTGGCGTTATCATTTTTATAAAGACTACAAACACTCCCGTGCCCCAATGCCTCAAGTGCTAAAAGATGCCTTAGAGCACTTTAAAACCGCAATAGAAGAAACCGGTATTGTTGTATTTGAGCCTATTAACGATGAAGCCGATGACATTATTGCAACGCTTGCATTTAAGGCATCAAATAATCAAATAGCTAATACTGTTGTTTCTACTGATAAAGGCTTTTTACCCTATTTAGGCCCCTACATTACAGTTTATGATTACTTTAAAAAACTCTATTTAGATGAAACAAGTATAAAAGAGCGTTTTGGTGTTGAGCAAAATAAGCTCGTTGATTTTTGGGCTTTGGCTGGTGATAAAACAAATGATATTCCGGGAGTAAAAGGAATAGGTACTAAGTCTGCGCAGCAAATAGTTAATAACTATAATTCAATTGAGCATGCGGCCGAAGATGAGTCTCTAAGCCCGAGTATTAAAGCAAAGTTAGCCGCTAATATGGATATGTACGTAATCTCAAAGCACTTGGTTAGTTTACGCACCGATATAAATTTAGGCTTTAGTTTAAAGCAGTTAAGACTTAATTAGTCGCAAGTTAATAGCCTCTAAACATTACAAAACGTATACTATTATTAGTTACCGGAGTCAGAGTAAACCATATTGAAAAAATTTATCCGATATTTAATCTTAGGTTTAGGGCTATATGCACTGATAGCAGCGTTGGTGATCACCTTTTATAAAGACGATCCTCAGGCTATGATCTGGCAAGACCGAGAAGCTTTTAATAAACGTTATATCGAAAAACTATCACTTGAGCAGCCAACAACACTAAATACTGTGCTTGATTATTTAGGCAGCCCCGACCTTACTTATGCCAAACGAGATGGTGAACAGGTATTTCAGATAGTTTTTTACCGTACACAGCATAAAACATCTGACGGTATAACCACTATGGATGAATGTACTGGGTTATTATTTAAAAATGGGCAGCTATTTTTATGGGGTCCTAGTGCATATAATAAATATCAAGAACAAAATTAGGTGAAGGTTTAATGGATGAAGCTGTTTCAACTACTTTAGAGCAGCTGCTTAATAATACGCAGCTGTTTTTAAGCTATTATAACAATAAACAAAAATGGACAGCCTTATACCCCATGGCAAGTAAGCTAGCTGAGCAATATAGAGTGCTCTATAGTGAACAGCCATTCGCATTACAAGCTCGTTTAACACTTTATAATCCTAATTATTCTTATGCCACCAATTTAGTTGTTAGCCAGAGTGTAATAACCGCTGCACTTTGTAAATCTCAACACTATAACAATGCCCTAAGCGAGCTATACATAGCGGCTTCACTTATTGAGCATTTATGTGTTGGAGCGCAATTAAACAAGCTTTGCGAACAAACACCTTTTCAAGACTCTGATAAAAACATATGGAAAATGCGTCATCAGTTAGCTGCAAAAGTAATGTTATCCAGTGGCGATTCTGCCAAACCCGTTACGCAATTATTAGCTAAGTTAAGTAAATATAAACAAGCATTGGTAAGTGCTCCTAAAATAATGCTTTACGATGGGGGCATAACACTAATTGCTTTAGCAAATATTATTAGTATGAACATTACTAGTAATACGGCTAATAAACACATAAGTTTATTTAAAGCACTTACTGACTTGTATATTCGCACACCAAATTTGTTTGCACTGCAGCTAATCAAATCACTTATAGCCCATTTGGGGCCACTATTACCGGGAAGCCGCGTTTTTTATGCCGAGCAAACCATGATTTATTTAGCGACTGATGCGCAGCAAAAACATATTTTAATTAGTACCGCTAATCCAAATAAATTGGCTTGGTTTAGCGTTAAAGCAACACTTAGCGACAACCCAAAACAATGGCATTGCGCTGATAAAACCATTAGCTTCAAAGTGTTTAACAGTGAACATGTTAAGTCAAAAAGTGTGGTTGGCGTTGATAAAGCACAGTCTTTACTTGAACTAATAAGTAATATTAAGTCACAGCACGAATATAGCTATAAAGGGCTAAACCAGCTAATGGCGGCTCACCCTCAGGTAGTTGCTAATTTATGTGAGGCAGTAAAACCTTATAATAAGGAGCATCAGGCCGCTAAAGACTTAAAGCATAGTTTATCGATGGTCGGTTATTATAATGCGCCTGCGATAATTCAAAGAGTTGTTTTTGAGCAATTAGTTAATGTTACCCCACACCCTCTGCAAGCCTACGTTACTAACAGGTTAAATGGTTTAGTGAAAATAATGGCCTTATTAGTCAGTAAAAATAAACACGACCAGTTTGAACACATTACATTACCTTTATATGCTTATGCTCATTTTTTATTAACGCAATGCAGTACACAGCTTTCTCGTAAAACGCTGATTGACGACACACCAAATAAAACATTAAGTGCCCCTATTTGCTCATTTTTTGGTGTGGATTCAATTAATAACGAGCAACTAACGCAACAGCTTACTCATTTATTAAGTGACAACCCATGGACAACGGCACTTTTAGAAGCAGAGCAAACACCTAAAAAACACTTAACTGATTCTCATAAACTCTGGATCACACTTAAAATTGTTGCACAGAGTGTTTTTAAACCAGAACTTGCGCTAACAGCGTGGCAACTGCAAACATTAAACGAACAACTGAAAATACTAAATTGGCAAAACCCAACTGATTTTAATCAAAAATTAGAATCTCTCGCGTTATTTAATAGTATTTAATTTATGGAACCCTATTTAACGTCTTTATACCCATTATAACTTTGGTGTATACCCAGTATTTCTTGTATAAACTAGCAAAATGGGTGATAAGTTGATATAAATGCGCCCTTAAATTTTCAAGCAAGTTCACATAAATGATCTAACAAGCGATTATCCTCTCAGGGTAATAATTTATGTGCAAATCAAACTCTTTAAAGGAAAAGTCAATGGCCAAACAAACCATCACAGTGATCAAAGGCGACGGCATCGGTCCGAGCATTATCGACTCAGCACTTGAAATATTAAAAGCCGCAGGTTGCGACTTTGATTATGAATTTGTTGATGCTGGCCTAGCTGCACTTGAAAAAACAGGTGAGTTACTTCCACAAGACACGGTTGATACAATAGCTAGAAACAAAATCACTCTTAAAGGCCCATTAACAACGCCTGTAGGTGAAGGTTTTACGTCTATTAACGTAACACTTCGTAAGCAATTTGGTTTATACGCTAACGTACGCCCTGTTAAATCATTTGTTGGCACTAAAGCGCGTTACGACGATATTGATATCATTACTATTCGTGAAAATACGCAAGGTATGTACTCAGGTGCAGGCCAAATAGTAAGTGAAGACGGTAATGAAGCAGAAGCAAAATCGATAATTACGCGTGAAGGCGCAGAAAAAATCGTAACTTTTGCATATGAGCTAGCGGTACGTGAAGGTCGTAAAAAAGTAACTGCTGTTCATAAAGCTAACATTTTAAAATCAACATCTGGTTTGTTTTTAAAAGTAGCACGTGAAGTAGCTGAGCGTTACCCACAAATTGAATCAAATGAAATGATTGTTGATGCAACGTGTATGAAACTGGTAATGACACCTGAAGAGTTTGACGTAATTGTTACGACTAACTTATTTGGTGATATTTTATCTGACCTTTGTGCTGGTTTAGTTGGCGGTTTAGGTATGGCTCCAGGTGCTAACATTGGTGAAGACGCTGCAATTTTTGAAGCTGTACACGGTAGTGCACCAGATATTGCTGGCAAAAACCTAGCTAACCCAACATCTGTAATTTTAGCGTCTATCCAAATGCTTGAGCATTTAGATATGGGCGATACAGCAGAGCGTATTCGTAGTGCTGTTGCTGATGTAATTAAATCAGGCGACCGTACAACTCGCGATTTAGGCGGCAGTCACGGTACAACTGATTTCACTCAATCAGTAATTGACCGTTTATAATTAATATTTGTTATTAATTTAAATAGCCCGCTAATTTAGCGGGCTTTTTTTTATTTGCTAGCTGCGCTTTATCCTAGGTAAGCATAAAAGTAATAACACTAATAAACCTGCCAATGATCCGCCACTTGAACCCGAACTACTTTGTTGCTTTTGCACTGTAAGAGATAACTCTTTAGCAAAAGTGTCATTTGTTTGAGTATCAGTAACATTCAACGTTACACTAAATGCCCCGTCAGTTTGATAAGTATGCCTTGGGTTTTGTAAGTTTGATACTGCACTGCTATCACCAAAATCCCAACTGTAAGTATAACTATTAAAGCCCCCGGTTACTTGCGCATTAAATTGAGCGCTTAAATCATTTACTGTAACGTTTGCGTCGATGCTAAGCGGAACAGTTGCAGTTACATCAACCGCTTTAGTTTGCTCCGTGCCTTCGTTATCTGTCACTGTAAGCGTTACTTGGTAATCACCAGAGTATAAATAATTATAAGTGATCGATTGCGTCGTTAAAGTACTTCCATCCCCTAGCTGCCAATTATAAGTATACGGTGCAACTCCACCTGTAAACGAAGCTTGAGCTGTTAATATTCCTTGGTTTATTTCATATTCAATTTCATTTACAGATAATGGCTCAACTAATGTAACTTGAGCTACAGCTACTTGCTGTGAAGTATCATTACTTGCTATAAACTCAACGCTATAGGTGCCATAGTCTTGGTATTCATGAGTAGGCGTTAACTCTGTGCTTGAGCTACCATCGTCAAAATTCCACGTGAATTTATCCGCAGGCGTGAATGCAAAACCTTCTACATTAAAATTAACGATTAAACCTGTTTTGGTAAAATTAATACCTTTAGTAACATCGTAATTAAGCTCTACTTCTATATCTTCACTATCAGCTGACTGGCTTATAATATTAAACCCAAAGCCAACCTGTGGAAGCACAACGCCCGATGGCTGTTGCGCTGCAAAGCTATAGTCGGTTTTATCAGTAAACTCTGTAATAGCTGATAAATCATCATCACCTAATCCAGCTCGCTGTGGATATAAACTAAAAGCAGCATCACGAATTTGAATTGCTGAAGCAGCCGGAGTTTGCGTACTGCCTTTATTTATCGAGCGCTGATCAGCATCTACCACTAATACAAAACCACTACCTGGATGCTCTGTCGTGTTGTTATCTGCTTGAGATTCATTGCTATACCACAATAATAATCCCGGTGAGTACTGCTCTGCTTGCAAACTACTATCAATGCCTGTGTATGAACGCAATTGTAAATAGTAATGTGATGGCGATGCATATGTGTAACTACCTATTTTTTCAAAGCCATTAAACTCGGTGTTAATTTGATCTTGTGCATTATTTTGCCAAATTAAGGTATCACTTTGCTCAATACGCATATCATCCACAACAAAACCATAATAATGTGTGTTCGCATCTGTTATGTATTCTATTTTTAGATCAATCATTTGCCCAGCATAAGCTGATAAATCAAACTTATGAGTTAAATAGCCGTTTGGCTGCTTAGCATCACTATTAAAAAATGAATCACCTGATATATACGGACCAATGTCACCATAGTATGGGTTAATTGCTTGCGTATAATTACTAGCAATAGGCTCCCCATTTACTTTTACCTGTACTAAATCATAGTCGCGCTCAATACTGTAATAAGCAATAAAGCTTAAAGTAAGTGCCTCAGTTGTGTTTGGTAGCGTTACTGTATTAACTAAGCTGTTACTAACATTGTCGCCCGTATTTGAATAGTATTGAAAATCGCCTTCTACTGGCGTTTTAAATTTTTCGAGTCGAGATGGCAGTGTTATTTTTATTTGGCTTTGTAGTTGTGAAGTACTCGCAGTATTAATTAATGTTTGCTGTGCGTTAGCGTCTATCTCATCCATATCAAGCGTGAGCTGATTAACCCAATTACCCTGATATCGATTTTGTAAATATTCAAGCGCATAAGGGCTAAACATAACAGGCTCTGAGCCTCGTGGCGAACCTGCCCAACTTCCTGTCGACATAACTGACCAAGACGCGACAGGCTCACCTACCGTGTTAGATTGTAAGTCGTATTCATCCAATAATCCCAAGTCATGCCCAAACTCATGTACCACCACGCCAATCCCAGCATCAATTGGATTAATTGTGTAACCAAAGAGTTTAATACTGCTGCCTGCAATCTCGCTCGGCCCGCTATTTTCATCAAATACATAGTAGCGGTGCGACCAAATAGCGTCGGTGCTTAGGTAGCCACCACCCGCTTCCTCGCCAATACTTGAATGAAAAATCATTACATGGTCAATAATGCCGTTGGGTTCATTAATAATTCCATCGCCATCGACATCATCTAAATCAGTTAAATCATAGTCCGCTAAATTAATATTAAACTTTGCAACCGCCTTCTCCACAGCCTCTTTGACTAAAGCGGGCGCATTTTTATCACGCGTACTGCCTTGGCGTTCACCATATATTTTTGCATTACTATCAGCGGTTACCCAGCCATATACCTGCCCGTTAAAGTTTAAGCTATTACCAGACGCTGCTTTATAATAATCTGCAGCCGTTGATAAGCTTTGTCCATCAGGGCCCGCATAGCCTTCAGTATTAAAAAGCATTTGCTGATAGTGCTCAGTTGAATAATCAGCGTAAAACATATCTGTGTCTTGCTCTACAAGTCGATTATCGTCATGTTTGAGGTCAGGAAAATCAATTAAGATAGCTAACACTTTTACATCATTAACGCTTTGATCAGGCACTAGCGACGTTGAAAAAGCGGCTTGTTGTTTATTTGTGTTTGAAAAATCCGTAGAGGAGGATTTAAATTGCCTAAAGCCATTTTTAATTGAGTGATTGGCAACTTCTTTGTTACTCATATATGACTTAAATGAACTATCTAACTCACTAGAGGATATTTGGTTTCTTTTTTTAAGCCAATATAAAATACGTTCTTCGTTAGTTATACCAACATCATGCGGGCTTAAATTATTAGCCGCTACTATAGGGCTTAATAGCGTAGTTAAAAGCGCAATTAACGTCACTTTTTTCACTGTGTTTTCCTCAAACATAATTATGTAGTAATCATACCTAATAATAGAAATTTAAACATGCGATAAAAACATATAGTTAACATGTGCAATAAAAGTTAATGGTCTTTCACACTCTTTTATAACTAAAATCAAACACACAACCTAAAGCGCATAATTTCTGCTAGTTAACTCAGTTAAATACAGTATTTTTGCAGATTTAAATTAAAAAAAGCTACAAAACGAATTTAAAATGCAAAAAAACACTTTCAAGGTTGACATAAGGGTTCAAAACCCTTAAAAATAAACCTATACAGAATTTTTAATTTAAAAGCAGTGTTTTGCTAAGTAGAGTAAAAACTATGAACACACAAATTAACCTTTTAGTCGTACTCGTACTGGTCTTAGTTATAAGCCCAGCGGGGATGTATTAAAAGGTGATACTGCTTTTTAAAAACCCTCGCACTACGCGGGGGTTTTTTTATGCATAAAAAAGCGCACAGAGGAATGAGGATGAGCAAACAAGAATATAATGGCTCTGAACTAGTAGTTCAGGCATTAAAAGAGTTAAAGGTAAAATACATATTTGGCTACCCCGGTGGTTCTGTTTTAGACTTATATGATGCACTTTTTCAGCAAGATGATATTAAGCATATATTAGTACGTCATGAACAAGCTGCCACACATATGGCTGATGGTTATGCTCGTGCTACTGGAGACGTTGGTGTTGTACTTGCAACCTCAGGCCCTGGCGCTACAAACTGTATAACGGGTATTGCAACGGCCTACATGGATTCAATTCCTATGGTTGTATTATCAGGCCAAGTGCCTACAAGTTTAATTGGTGACGATGCATTCCAAGAAACTGATATTGTTGGCTGTTCTCGCCCTATAGTTAAACACAGCTTTAACTGTAGAAGTGCTAAAGAAATCCCAACAATCTTAGCTAAAGCCTTTTATATAGCCAGTACAGGTCGTCCTGGGCCCGTTGTAGTTGAGCTTCCTAAAGATATGCTTAACCCTGCTATAAAGTTTGAATACGAATTTCCTAAAACAACAGAGCTAAGAACATACAGCCCTAATACTAAAGGGCATTCAAAACAAATTCGTAAAGCGGTAACAACTATTCTAGAGGCCAAAAAACTGGTTATCTATTCTGGCGGTGGTATTGTTATTTCAAATACGTCAGAGCAATTAACGCATTTAGTTGAATCGTTAAATGCGCCCATTACCAATACACTAATGGGGCTTGGCGGTATATCAGGTGTACATCCAAACTTTGTAGGTATGCTAGGCATGCACGGTACGCTTGAGGCTAACAAAGCAATGGCAAACGCCGATGTGATTTTAGCGCTTGGTGCACGATTTGATGACAGGGTAACTAATAACGTTAAAAAGTTTTGTCCAAATGCCACAATTGTTCATGTTGATGTTGACCCAACTTCAATTTCAAAAACAATCAAAGCACACATACCAGTTGTAGGTTGTTTAGCAACAGTACTAGAACAACTACAAACGGGTATTGATAAAAGCCCAATTAAAATAGATCGCAGCGCGCAAGAAGATTGGTGGCGCCAAATTATCAGCTGGCGTGAACAAAAATGTTTAAGCTACAACACAGATGGCGACAAAATTAAGCCACAAGCCGTAATTGAAGCTGTTTATAAAGCCACTAATGGCGATGCTTACGTAAGTTCTGACGTTGGTCAGCACCAAATGTTTGCAGCGCAATATTACCCATTTAAGCATCCTCGTCAGTGGATAAATTCAGGCGGCCTAGGCACTATGGGCTTTGGCTTACCTGCTGCTATGGGCGTAAAATTAGCCTTTCCTGATAAAGAATCTGTATGTATTACGGGTGATGGCTCTATTCAAATGAATATTCAAGAGCTATCTACCTGCTTGCAGTACAACCTAGCTGTAAAAGTTGTATCACTCAATAACCGCTCTTTAGGTATGGTACGCCAATGGCAAGATATGGTTTACGGCGGTCGTCATTCATCATCTTACATGGACTCACTGCCTGATTTTGTTAAGTTAGTTGAAAGCTACGGGCATGTAGGCATACAAGTAAACACACTTGATGAGTTACAACCTGCTATCGATAAAGCTATGAGCATAAACGATCGTTTAGTCTTTTTAGATATTCTTGTAGACGAGAAAGAACATGTATACCCAATGCAAATCAAGTTAGGTGGCATTGATGAGATGTGGTTACGTAAAGGAGTAAAAGCATAATGCGTCGTATTTTATCTATTCTATTAGAAAACGAACCAGGTGCACTGTCGCGTATTGTTGGGCTTTTTTCACAACGTGCATACAACATTGACAGCCTAACTGTTGGCACAACTGATGATCAGTCGTTATCACGTATTACCATTACCACCATGGGTGATGACAGAGTGGTTGAACAGATCACAAAGCAAGTTAACAAATTAGTCGACGTGCTTAAAATTATCGATTTAACAGAAATGAGTCACATTGAGCGAGAGTTATTGCTTGTTAAGGTATTTGCTCAAGACGAGACGACTCGTGCAGCGGTTACCCGCGTAGTTGATGTGTTTCAGGGTGTTATTTTAGATATGGGCCGACAAAGCTATAGCCTGCAACTAGTGAGCAGTACAGACAAAATAGAATCGTTTTTAGACACACTTCGCCATGAAACCGATATTATTGAAGTTGTACGTTCTGGTGCTGTTGGCATTGGCCGAGGCGATAAAGCCTTAAAAGCATAAATTTATAATATAAAGGCATCAATTGATGTCTTTATTAAACATAAAAAAAAAGAGCTAAATAGCTCTTTTTTTATTTTAATTCGTTAAACCTATTAAGGGTTTACTTGGTCTTTAAGACCTTTACCTGCTTTAAAGCTTGGGATAGTTGCCGCTGCGATTTGGATCTCAGCACCCGTTTGTGGGTTACGGCCAGTGCGAGCTGCACGTTCTTTTACTGAGAAAGTACCAAAACCAACTAATGCTACTGAATCACCTTCTTTTAAAGAAGAAGTTACAGCACCTGTAAACGCGTCAAGAGCACGAGTAGCAGCGGCTTTAGAGATTTCTGCATCAGTAGCAATTTTTTCAACTAATTGAGCTTTATTCATTGTTAGATTCCTATTCGTTATTATTTTGCCTTCGCAAAACCTATCTTTATGCATTTTTAAAGAGTTAGCAACAGCAAATTGCATTTTTTGCTTAAATTCTTAAAAAATGAGTAAAATTTAAATAATTCTCGGTAGAATACAGCGTGTTGGGTTAACAAAGACTTAATTTGAGTACAATTTTGGCGCAAGTTAAGCAACTGGGTAAATAAGCTATATTCTTTCGATAACTAAGGTCACTTCCCCGACCTCGACTCCAAACTTAACAATAGATGTGCGGTTTATCAAGCGCGATTGTGTAACCAGGTACATCCAATCGTCAAAATTCACTTCTAAAGTACTGCCATCGTATGGAAGCTCTACATCATAATTCCAATGAAATACGCTGCCGTCACTTTTGCCTTTTGCTGTACCTATAACATCAGCTGCTGTCCCCGTTAAACTATTGTCTTCATTTAACGTTATTTTCCAGATTCGCTTTTGGGTTTCGCCATCATCATAAACAAAGTCTTCTTCAATAACGCCCTGGTTACCGTCCCAAGTCGCATTCATATCTACGACAAGCTTTCGGGTCAATTCGCCTTTAAAGTCTTGTACAACACCATAGGCTTTCAAATTTCCACTAAAAAACGTTTTAAAGTCGAAATTTGGCGATGTATTTTTATAATGTTCAACATTTGGTGCCGAACAGCTAATTAAAAGTAGAGCCGAGAGGCTCATAACAGCTGCTTTTAACGTGTTTAATATGTTCATATTAATTCCCTAATAATTGCTTTCGTAATTTTGGTTCAGAGGTTTTTTCATCAAGCCAAATAGCTAAAAAGTCACTCGAAAATTGAGGTTCATCAATTTCACCAATTTTTTCATCATTATGATAAAAAGTGCTCATACCTTGCTCATTTGTCACTAATGTTAGTGAGTCACCCTTTTTTATATCAGGCCAAATAGACAACAATTTACTGTCGTATTTGTCTGCCAGCCCTGTTTTTCCAAGATGTTCCCACTGCTCATTTGTTGCTTTTACTATTTCTTTAGCGTCAAAGTCACGTAAATAGGTAAGCTTAAACTTAACAGGATGTGTTCCTGCGCTGTAATTACCTGAAGGGGTAAATAGCACAGCGTCATATACATCCCAAAATAAATACTCCATTCGTGCTTCGCCTACTTTATTAAATTGTGTGTTAGCTAAAACAATTGAAGTGGTAAGCAAATAAAAAGTAACTGCCTTTAGTAAAAATTTCAAAATAAGCTTCCTTTGAGTCAATGGGTAATATTACGAAATAGAAATTGTGGAAGATCAGCGATTGATGAATAACTTGATTTTTTGGTTTATGAAAAGAATAACAGTAAACACTGTAGACCAAAGCGCCCCGTAAACGAGCCAGAATTGCCATAAAGGTAAACCTAAACTTATTACTTCAAAGCGCGCTCCAGCCCAATAACTTGCTGGCGCAAATGCCATACATACCAAAAAGGCCTGCCAAAGCTTTAGTTTACTCAAAAAAACCATTGAGGTATTTAAAGAAAGTAGTAATGCAGCCCATAAAAACACGAGCCATAGAGGGAAGGGATAAACTTTAAATTCTAACAAGCCTAACTTTACCGCTATAAATTCTAACAATAGTGCTAAAGGTAGGGCTTTAATTAATAGTAAGGAGTCTTGTTTTTTCTGCTTTGACAAACAAAACATTAAAACAATAATCAAGCCACTAAAAAGTAGCGAATTGGCTTCAAGCAGCAATGATAAAAACCACACTGCTTGAAATAAAACAAAATTAGTAACCGAGCGCAATATCATCGTTATCACTAGTAAAACGAGGTTTACGCGCCATTAAATGTACCGTACTTGTTGCTCTGGCTCTAAACGCACCTTCACAATAAGCAAAATAAAATAACCATAAACGATAAAAGCGTTCATCAAATTTAGAGCGGTCTAAATCAGGCCAGCTTTTTATAAAACGAGTTCGCCAATCTGCTAATGTTCGTGCGTAGTGAGCACCAATATCATTAACAGTATGGATAACCATATCGGTATTATTTTTAATCTGCTCACTCATTTCGTTAAGCGATGGCAAACATCCGCCCGGAAAAATATACTGCTGAATAAAGTCAGAGTTTTTTAAGTAGTGCTTATAACGCTGATCGCCAATAGTAATTGCTTGAATAAGCATGGCGCCATCGTCTTTTAGGAGCTCACCACACTGAGTGAAAAAGCTCGGCAAATAATCATGACCCACTGCTTCTATCATTTCAATAGAAACAAGCTTGTCGTATTTACCTTTTAGTAGTCTGTAGTCGAGCTTAAGTAATGTTATTTTACTTTCAAGACCAAGTTCAACAATCTTTTTAGCTACATAATCATGTTGCTCATCAGATATGGTTGTTGTTGTTACATGGCAATCGTAATGTGTGGCAGCATATATAGCAAATGCCCCCCACCCTGTACCAATTTCAATTACTGAATCATTTTTTTGAAGCTCAACTTGCTCACAAATGCGTTTAAGCTTGTATTGCTGAGCCTCTTCAAGTGTGGCTTCTTTTGTAGGATATACAGCACTTGAATAAAGCATTTCTTTACTTAAAAATGATTCGTACAAATCATTACCTAAGTCGTAATGAGCAACAATATTTTTCTTAGATCCCGATTCTGAATTTTTGTTTTTTATGTGATTAAACCGGTGTGCGATATTACTAAAAAATGCGAATTTTTTTTCAAACTCATCAAGTTGCTTTTCATTTATAGCAAATATCTCAATGAATGAAGTTAAGTTGTCACAAGACCAATGTCCCAAAATATACGCTTCGCCGGCGCCAACGCTTCCTGATAACGCAAACGCTTTATACATAGCTTTATCATTGACTGTTACTGATGCTTTTAACGCAGACGATACATCACCAAAAACTGTACGCTCATTTCCTTCAATTAAAACAACTTGACCTGTTTCAATTGACGAAAAGGCTTTAGTCACTAATTTTTTATATATATTAGTTAACCAACTAGTGCTTTGTTCGCAATTTAAGCTCGACACTTTATCCATTAAAATACCTATTAATTGTCCTGACTACCTATGTGCTTTATGGCTTACCTGAGTGACCTAAAAAAGGCACTCGCTTTATAAACAGCTTTAATGCTTGATAATAAATACCTTTGAAAATAGACCATGTCATGGCCGGAAAACGTTTAAACAACTTATTAATCTCTTCGTTAGTGAGTTCTTTACGTTTCAAGCGAAGTGTTGCATCAAATAATAACTCTTCATTTCGCTTATTTTCAATGTGTATCAATGTTTTATCAGGCGATTGTTTAACATGCCAATGATAGTTCATATCCAGATTCATAAAAGGTGATACGGAAAAAACCTTCTTAAAGTTCACTTTTTTTTCTAAAGGGACTAAATAATAATGACGTTCGTTCCATGGTGTATTACTCACTTCAGCTATCATGTACTTAAAACGGGTGTCGTTGTGGCCAAAAAAGTAAAAATTAACAGGGCTAAAATACACACCAAAACAACGAAGCTGCCCTAGCATGTAAATATGAGAAAAGGTTTCAGTAATACCTAAATTGGCAAGTTGATCATGCGCACGCTCAATAAGAGGTCGTTTAGCAAGTTCTGAGGTATCTTTAAGATAATCAGCTTCATTAAATTTTAACGCTTTTAAGCCTGACGTACCTATGTGCTTATGCACACCATTTAGTTGTTGAGGGTTATTTAAATCTACCCACATCATATACAAAGGGTAACTAAAACGATGTTCTTTAACAGCAAAACGGCGATGTTTTACATCGCCTAAATACACTGCACTAGTCAAATTCGACCCCAAGTTGCTTGGCTACATCTACACCACTGTGTACGCCATCTTCATGAAAACCATTGTACCAATAAGCACCACAAAAATAACTATTGTTTTGTCCATCAATACTGTGTTTAAGCTTTTGAGCAGCAATTGACTCTTGGTTAAATACAGGGTGATGATAAGTAAACTCGCGCAAAATTTTACTTTGGCTTATTCCTTCAAGGTGATTAAGCGTTACACAAAACTGTGTATCCGATTGTATACCTTGCAAAATATTCATTTGGTAAGTAACAACAGCTGCTTTATCAGTGTTGTTATTAAGTAGGTAGTTCCAACTTGCCCATGCCGCTTTTCTATCTGGTAAAAGATTTGTATCGGTGTGTAGCACAACTGAATTCTCAGTGTAAGCTATTGCACCCAATACTGACTTTTCTTGCTCAGTCGCATCACCAAGTAGTGCAAGCGCCTGATCTGAATGACAAGCAAATATTACTTTATCAAACTTACTTAATTCACCATTGGCAAACTCTATTGTTACTTCATCATTTTGACGCGTAACAGATTTAATATCTGTATTAAGTTTAATTTTATCAGCAAAACCTCTGATCAGTGGCTTAATATACTGACGAGAGCCACCTGGTACTACATACCACTGTGGTCTGTTTGTTACATCTAAAAGGCCATGATTAAAGAAGAACTTAACAAAAAATTCAACGCCTACATTTTCCATTTCTTTAATACTGGTAGACCAAATAGCCGCGCCCATCGGAAGGATATAATGGTACTTAAAAAAGTCATTAAAGTGATTGTCGCTAAGCAGTTGCCCTAATGATTGATCAGATTGGTAATCATCTTTTTCATGTAGTGCTTTACACAGTTTGTTAAACCTAACAATGTCGTACAATAATCGCCAAAACTTAGGTCTAAAAATATTACGACGCTGTGCAAACAGGCTTGTAAACGTATGGCCATTGTATTCAAAGCCAGTGGCTTCGTTATGAACACTAAAGCTCATTTGCGTTGTTTGTTTATCTACACCAATACGCGATAGTAACTTTTCAAAGTATGGGTAAGTTCTGTCATTAAATACAATAAAGCCAGTATCTATTGCGTATTTTATGCCGCACACATCAACATCAACCGTTGCAGTGTGGCCACCTATATAATCATTTTTTTCAAATACGGTTACATCGTAATGTTTATGAAGCAAGTGCCCACATGTTAAACCAGATACACCAGTTCCTATTATTGCTATTTTTTTCAACGGGCTAATCCTTTTGCGATTTTAAGCCAAATTGGGAGTGGTAAAATACGTAATGCTTTTAATATAAGTGTAAAACGGTACGGAAAGTGAACATCTTTTCGGCGCTTATGTATTCCCTTAATCATATAGTCTGCGGCTTTTTCAGCGGTAACAGCCATAGGCATCGGGAAATCATTTTTATTAGTAAGCGGAGTTTTCACAAAGCCAGGGTGAACTAAAGTCACATCAACATCATCTAAATCAACAGCTAAGCTTTTTGCTAAGTAACTTACACCCGCTTTTGATGCACCATAAGCTTCTGAACGAGGTAGCGCAAGATAGGTAACACTTGAGCTGACCAAAACAAGCTGACCACCTGAATTTATTTTAGGAAGTAGCGCCTCAAGGCAATACCCCATAGAGAGTAAATTTACGTTTATTACACGCTCAAACAATGCACTATCAAAGTTTCGTGCGTCATCTATGTATTCACAGTTACCCGCGTTTAAAATAACACGGTCAAAATGAGGAAAGCCAACTGTCGACTCTTTAATGTCTTGTAGATTAGTTGCATCAAATTTGCATGCTTGAATATTGTCGTATTTAGCAAGCTCAGCGAGCTTTTCACTATTACGGCCACAAGCTATAACAGTGTCTCCTAACTGCGCATATTTAATTGCTAACTGCTCACCAATACCAGAAGTAGCACCCGTTATAAGTGTGATCATAATTAACCTGCCCTTTTATCAATTAGCTTTATAACACTACCAAGTAAAGGAATATGTTTGTACAGCAACTCGCCCACATTAAAGTAGTCTCTGTGCTTGATAATTTTGCCATTTTCAAAAATAAGCTTGCTATGACCTTCTACCGAAATAGTTTTACCTGATGAAAGCTTTGGATGTGCATAGTGCATAGTCCAATAAATAAAAGCATTGTTTCCACTATTAAACGAATCGCTAATATCAAACTGACAATGCTTAACATTGCTATATAAGTTAGCAAAGTACCTGCGCAATTCTACAATGCCATTAATTTCATGCATCGGGTCTATAAACTGTATGTTGTCACAGTAAATATCACTCAATAAATCAAGATTAGTGCTATCAAGCTGTTGGTATATTTCAACAAATTTATCTACTGGTAACTGGTTATCCATATCACACCTTAAATGCAGCAAGTGCACGTTCTCGTGCCGCTTTATGATCAACTATTGCTGGCCAGTAACATTCCTTATCTTTACCTATTGCGGCTAAATAAGTGTGTGGAAAATGAATGTGTTTATCTGGCACGTTTTCAAGCTCTGGCAAATACTTACGGATAAACTTGCCAGTTGGATCAAAGCGCTCGCTTTGTCTGATAGGGTTAAAAACTCTAAAGTAAGGCTGAGCATCACACCCGGTACTTGCAGCCCACTGCCAGCCACCATTATTTGAGGCTAAATCGCCATCAATTAGGTGCTGCATAAAAAAGCGCTCACCTTCGCGCCAGTCTATTAATAAATGCTTAGTTAAAAAGCTCGCAACAACCATACGTAAACGATTATGCATCCAACCGGTTTGCTTTAGTTGTAGCATTGCAGCATCCACTAACGGGTAACCTGTACGCCCTTCACACCATGCTGTAAATTCATTTTCGCTTTTACGCCACACTACGGCGTTATACTTTTCGTTAAAGTTATCACCGCGCGAAAGCTTCGGAAATTCAGCAATTAAATGCCTGTAAAATTCGCGCCAAACAAGCTCGTTAATCCACGTAAACGTTTTACTTTTTGACGTAGTTAAAATATCAGGATAACGCTGCTGAATATTAATAAGCAGCTGTTTTGTGCTTACAATACCAAGTGCTAAATACGGGCTTAAACCTGATGTGCCTTTTACGCTGGGTATATCACGCTGATCATCGTAGCTTGTAAGTTTGTCACATATAAAGTTATCGACCACAGTAGAAAGTGTTTCGTCGTCAACCGGCCACTTATCCGAGCATCCATCACTTTTTAGTAAGCCGCTTTCATCAAATTTTGTTGGCTCAGAAGTTAAAGGCCATTGAGGCAAACTAAAGTGTGTATCTTGATACTGCTTTAACCATGCTCGTTTGAAAGGAGTAAATACTTTATACATTTCATTACTTTGATTTTTGACCGTTCCAACAGGTGCAATTAAATCACCTTCGTACAAAGTAAAAGTAATAGAAAGCTCATCGCATTCGTGCAAAATTGCTTTATCGCGGTTTACTTCATTAAGCTCATATTCTGTATTAGCAATTACGTGTTTTACATCGTTTGATTTACAAAAATCAATAAGCTCACGCGTACAATCAGAAAAGCTAGGTGCTTCAATAACATGTAAAGTAATACCGTAATCAGCAAGCTGAGATTGAAGATAAGTAACTCGGCGCTTGAGTAAGTCAATCTGAATAGGCGCAGTTTGGTGTTGTTGCCACTGTTTTTCAGACACAAAAAAAATGGCGTGTTTAGCGCCATTGTTTAGCGCTTGAATTAACGCTTCGTTAGAAAAAAGGCGCAAATCGCGCCTAAACCAAAATAATGTATCCATTAAATACCAAATCGTAGTTTTAAATCGTGAGGGTAAGGGTTAAAAAACACTTGTTTTTCAAGGTACTCATTTGGGTGAACCTTCAAATGATGTTTTAACAAGGTAAGTGGTACATACAATGGCACCAAACCTTCGCGGTATTCATCTATCGCATCACGAAGTTCTTGTTTTTCAACCTTCGATAAATCAGTTTTAAAGTAACCTTGTAAATGCATTAGCGTGTTGCAATTATTTCTGCGAGAAGCTGGCTTTTTAAGACCCGTCATCAAACCTAAAATATATTCATCAGCAACTGCATTTATATCGTCGCCTACATAAGTCCCCAGCAGGTTACCCAAATCACGATAAGCTTGATAGTTATGAGCCATCAACAAGTACTTATACTGAGAGTGAAATTGAGTAAGCTTATGAACCGTAAGCGGCTCTTGTACTAATTTTTGCCAGTTTTTAAATACGTAAATTCTCATTACAAAGTTTTCACGTAAATGCATGTCGTTTAAACGTCCGTTTTCTTCACATGGCAATAATGGGTTGTGCTTCATTATTTGCTCAGCAAAAAAACCAACGCCTTCAGAGGTATTACCCGTGCCTGCTTCGTTGTATATTTTAATGCGCTCCATGCCGCAGCTTGGGCTTTTTGCACAAAATACAAATCCGCTTAATTCTTTAGCTTGTTCAGTAGCAACTTTTTTACCATATTCAGTAAGTTGTTGGCCTACTTCGCCGGTGCCATCTGGGCGGCATACTTTAATAGTATCGCCAACTTTAACTTGGCGAATAGTTGGACGAGGTATCGGTAAACCAACAGCTACTTCCGGACAAAACCGTGTGTATTCAACGTGTTTACCTAGCTCATCCATACAAAAATTTGACTTTTTATGTCCTGTGTCAAATCTAACTTTTTCGCCTGCTAAGCAGGCGCTTATACCTATTTTTATTATATCTGTGTGCATATATTCTCTTAGTAAATCAAATTACCTATTGGATTTAGTAACTTGCTGAAGCCCTTATTAAAATGTAGCGCACTACTGACAACTGTAAAGCATAAACATCCATCTTTCGTTAAAGGTGTATGTTGATGGCTACCATCTTGCCAAATAAAATCGCCTGGTACGTAATTACCATCTTCATCACTAAACTCACCGTCTAGTAGTAAAGTAACTTCAAATCCGGTATGTGTATGCTCAGGAATTTCGCCACCAGCATCAATATGTAGCAAGCTAGAACGCAGCGCACCATCATCAAGCGAAACGCGAGATCGTGCCAGCTTACCAACTTGTGTAAATTTGCTATGAGAAATACGTGTTAAAGCACGTGGAAGTTGGTAGTCATGCTCATTCACTTTAATAGATACAGGCTCTACTTCGTAAACTTCATCGATAGAATCATCAGACATGATCATATCGAGAACATTTAGTTCAAATTCTTCAAGTAAATCAGATTTCTCAGTTTGAGGTTTCTCAAATTGAGCAGGCTCTTCACTAAATAATGCATTTGCATTACTTGCTTCAATTTTAGCTACTTTAGCTTGGCACACAGGGCACATGTCTACGTGAATAGAAACGGCTAAACTCAATGATGTAGCAAGTGATGCATCGCAATACTGTGTCAGTAAAGTTTCACTCGGGTGATGTTTAATCATGCTGATCTCCCATTTCATTACGTAATTTTTGCAAGGCCAAACGTAACCGTGATTTTACCGTGCCTACTGGAATATTAAGTTGATGTGCAAGTTGCTCTTGCGACATATCTTGAAAATAAACGCCTCTTACCACTTCGCGTTGAGCAATCGGTAATTTGTCTAAATAACGCTTAATTTGCTTATCTTCTAAATGATCACTGTATTCGTGATGCGTATCTTGTGAGTCGTTTAGTAACGGCCAAATATCTTCGCTTATATTTTCTTCTTTATTACTTTTCATTTTACGAAGCATATCGAACGAAGCGTTACGCATAACGGTATAAACCCACGTAGTCGCAGCGCCTTTTTCACTATGATACAAATGTGCTTTACGCCAAACAGACGTTAATGTTTCTTGCACAAGCTCCATGGCTTGGGCTTCAACACCAAACTGCTTAATTCCAAAGCGTTTAATTTTTGGCGCAAAGTATTCAAATAAATATGAAAACGCTTTTTTGTCGCGTGATTGCGCAACATCTATAAGCGCTTGCATGAGCTCTTTACCCGGCGTTTCTGGCATGGCAGTGTACTTACCTGTATTAGGTTCACAACGTGGTGACTGTTGTTGACTTACCATAATAATTTATCCCGTTATTGCTTTTGTATTAAGTAATACGGACAATAATTAATTTAGGATCATAAAATTTAGGCAAATTCGTTATTAATCACAGTATGGAGGAAATTCAGTAAGTTATCAAAATTCGTTTCAAACGCAAGTTGCTGTTTTTTCTCAATAGAAACAGGTAGGAGTTCAAGCCAACGTGCTGCAATCCAGGGAAGCTTGTCAAAATGAGTTTTCTTGTACAACAAATTAAGTTCCGGATTACCTTGAAACACGTTTTTAAGCGCATCGTGTAATAGGTAATGTTCACCAATTTGGTTGTTAGAATCTTTGTACCAATACGGCGTATTACAAGGCGATACCAAGCCATGGCGTAATTCGTCTTCGTCTTGATAAACATCATTAATTTGCACATTTTGCGATGCAAATACATCAATTAATAATACATCGTTATCGTCTTGGTCAAAATCAATAATATCAACAAGGCAACCTTGCGCGCTTATATTAAAAGGCGTGTCATGCTCGAACGTACAAAGCACAAACCCTGTATTATTTTTTAATGCGGTTTTAACCATATTTAAATAGCGAGGCTCAAATATGCGTAATCGCGTATAACCTTCAGGTAACATAAAAATGGGTAATGGAAAAATCGCACGTTTCATAAAGTCTACTTATTTCAAACACTCTGCCTTTATTTACGTGCGCTTTTGCTAAGTCGATCAGCTTTGTATGAATCGAATTAATTACCAGCTATATAATTGGCTAAAGATTAAACCAACCTCCCATAGCTTTAAACACTTGAACCGAGTAATAAGCGCTAATCATACTGACTACGGGTGCTAACATTAATGCAAATAATCCAAGTTCACTGCTCATCGTTTTAATCCTTTAAATGATTTATTTTACGTTTTTTATACTAGTGTCAGTATTTTTAAGCGTTGTGCTATCTGTTAAAACGGGCTCATCTAATAACCCCTCTAAAACAGTTTTAGCATCAAAATAAAGCGTTTCCTTTAGTGATTTTTCAAGCTCGATTGTGGTTTGCTTAACATAGCTTGCTACACTTTGAGTTAATATATCAGTTACATCTAGGTCCACCTCTGTTGCGTGTACTTGCGCAGAACCTAATACTAATAAACTTGCCATAGCGATTTTAATTGAATGTTTCATAATGGTATTCCTTGTTTGTGTATTGTTTAGACGTAGTTATATACTCAAGGGTTGTGCCAACATAAAAATAAACCTTAACCAATTGTAATTAAACAACTTTACACGTATTACTTTAATTTAAAAAATTCATCTCTCGTTAATTTAACCATTAAATTTAATTTTTTGACTACTTTTTAGTTAATAAATAAAAGGATTTAAAGGTATTAATACCGTCACACTAAATACATTTAGCGTTTATAAAAACGTCATATCTACCCGCTAAAGTGCACACCACTATAAATAATTCAAAAAGTGCAGTATGACTCTTTCATCACGTCGAAATTTTTTAAAAACCTCAGCAGCAAGCATATTTACCGTCGCAGTATCGAGTGCCATTACAGGTTGTGCTCAAACATTAATAAACAAACCTCTATCGGCTATTGAATTTAAACACGGTGTAGCGAGTGGCGACCCGCTTAGTCATGCTTTAATAATTTGGACACGTGCAACCACTTCTCAATCAAATTTTGAAGTTACTGTTGCTTGGGAACTGGCAAGTGATTCTCAATTTAAAAACATTATTCGTGGCGGGCGCGAACAAACAGATAAAAGCCGAGACTTTACAATAAAAATAGATGTGCAAGAACTTGCTCCAAACACAGAGTACTTTTATCGTTTTATAGGTTTGCAAACACAAAGCCCTATAGGCCGTGCTAAAACACTACCAATAAATAATGTTGAACAAATAAAAATGGCTGTTGTGTCGTGCTCAAACTACCCTGCTGGGTACTTTAATGCCTACACTGATGCCGCTAAGCAAAAAGATTTAGATGTGGTCCTGCATTTGGGAGATTACATTTACGAATACCCAATGGGCGGGTACGCTACCGAAAATGCTAAAAGCATTGGCCGCCAATTAGCAGCTGATAACAGCGGTGAAATTATTACCCTTAGCGACTATCGTAAACGTTATGCTATTTACAGAACAGACCAAGGCCTTCAAGCACTTCACGCTGCAGCGCCTTTTATCGCAATATGGGATGATCACGAAGTTACTAACGATACCTATAAAAGTGGTGCTGAAAATCATACCCCTGATGAAGGTGACTTTTTTAAGCGTCGCGCAGCAGCTATTCAAGCCTATTACGAATGGCTGCCAATTAGACCGCCTATGGGCGAACAAAGCCCGCAAATATATCGCACCTTCGATTTTGGTAATTTAATAAGCTTACATATGCTAGATACGCGCGTAATAGCACGCGATAAACAACTTGCTTACAGCGACTATAAAAACCCCGAGACCAAGCAAATGGATGTTGCTCGCTTTGCCAGTGATTTAAATAATCCAAAAAGGCAGTTACTAGGTAACACACAACTAAACTGGCTTACGAGTGCAATAACTAAATCAAATGCAAAGTGGCAAATATTAGGCCAGCAAGTATTGATGACTAAAATGTGGCTACCTACTGAAATATTCTCGCAATCCGATCGCACTAAAATACCGCAGGTGTTAAAAGAGCTTGTTACCATTAAAAAAGCAGTGTTAGCTAATAAAGCGGTAACACCCGCGCAACTCGCACGCGTAAATACTTTAATGCCTTATAATTTAGATGCGTGGGATGGTTACCCAAGCGAGCGCGAAGCATTATACAAAAGCGTTACTGCATTAAATAAAAAGTTAGTAGTGGTTGCAGGTGATACGCACAATGCGTGGCATGGCACATTAAAAAATGCGAAAGGCGAAAGCGTAGGAGTAGAGTTTGCAACACCTGGTGTTACATCCCCGGGTATGGAGCATTATTTAGCGCTTAATACAGCACAAGCAAAGCAGATGGCTGACTCGCTTTCATTGCTAATAAACGACTTAAATTATTGTGACTTATCACACCGTGGGTATATGTTACTGACTATTACTAAAGAGCAAATCACAACCGATTGGCGCTATATAGATAACATAAACTCACCAAGCTACAATATTGTTGAACAACACCAAAGTGTTTATAAAGGCTAATACTTTTAAAAAGAAGGTAAATGTATTATTTACCTTCTTCGCATATTTTATTTAACGTGCTTAATTACAAGTATAAAGAAGCGTCCACGAAGCATCACTTCCGGGAATGCTGTTTGTATACCAATTTGCACTGTATGCATTACCTTGATATTGCATTTTATCGTCAGTGTTATTGTGAGTAAACGGACCACCTGAGTAATCTTTGTTCACCCAATTAGGGTATGCATTAATACCATTACAATCTGTTGAACTTACAACACTGCATCCGTTTGTATCAACACTTGTACCAGCGGGTGTATCTGGGCACTGATCAATATCATCATTCACACCATCGTTATCCGCATCGCTTTGTGGTTCAACTACTTCAACAACACAACCTATATTATTAACAGTTTCACCTGCAGGTGTATTAGGGCATTGATCAACATTATCGCTTATACCATCGGCATCGCTGTCAGTTACTGCACAACCAATACTATCAACCGTTGTACCTGCGGAAGTATTATCGCACTGATCAAGGCTGTCACTTACGCCATCCCCGTCGCTATCTAAATCAACATTGCTACTACCACCACCCCAACCTTGAATGATCTCTTTAACTTTAGAGCCTGACGATGTTAGTGAATTCCAACTACCGCCTGGAGTAAATAACGAAGCACCTTCGTTTTTATCGTTTAAAGCCCAGTTAGCGTGGCTAATATTGTTTGTTTTAAAAAATGCCATCCATGCATCGGTTTCATTGATATTAACACCACCATTACCATCAGCATTAACTGTTCCCCACTCTGTGGCGAATAGTGCAATGCCGTTATCGAGTGCTGTTTGTGCTTTATTTCGATACGATTGACCATGTGTGCCAGCATAAAAATGCAGAGTGTAAGCAATATTGGCACGATCAATTGGGTTTTGTGATGCCACATCAACATCTTGCGACCACGTAGGCGTTCCAACCACAATTAAGTTATCAGGGTCGATTGCTCTAATTTTATCAATAACTGTTTCTGCGTAAGGCTTAATATCGTTAACCCATGAGATTTGTAACGGCTCGTTATAAATTTCATAAATAACATTGTCGTACTGCCCATATTTGGTAGCTACGTCTTCAAAAAAGCGAACTGCAGTTGCTTGATCGGTATGTGCTTCATGGCTATGAAAATCAATAATAACGTACATATCTTCGCTAATAGCTGCGTTCACAACAGTATCAAGACGGCTCATATTGCCCTCCCAATCAAAGTTCAAACTACCACCAGTACTGGTACCATGGCCAATAGCTGCACGAATTAATGTTGCATTAAATTCAGTTTTTGCTTTTGCTACTGTTTCTGCTGTATAAAATTTTTCAGCGCCCCACCCCGTATTACTCCAAAATAGGCTAGGTCCTGCAAAGCTTATATTTTCTCCACCTGCAAGAATTTGATTCCCACTCACCGTTAACTTCTCAACAGCGGCATTAGCCATTGTTGAGCATCCTAATAATAAAGCTAACGATAAGCTCGCCACTTTAAAATCCTTTCTTTCGTGATTATTTGAACTGTTATTCATCGTATTTCCTTAAATTGAAATTATCAGTCGTCATTGCTTGACGTAATAAATTGACACCAAACCAATACTTAATAATTAAATAAAATTAATTTGGCGAGCGGAAAGTACCATTTATTTATTAACATTAAATGAATAAAAAGGTACAAGGGGAAGGATTTTAATTAACTAAATATCAACAAGTGAGCGATTTAACGAGGTTTGAGGATTTTACTGGGTATATACTGGCATTTACACGATGTTTACATGATGCGGGCAAAAAATCTCGGTTACAAAAAATATGTATAAAAATGAAAAGGCGGTAATAATAATTATTACCGCCATCAATAATAGCTAAATATCAGGGATAAATATGCGGGAAGAAAATTAATAAGCCAACCAAACCGAGTTCTAATTAAGTGGCTTATTTTTTAGTGGGCAGCGCTTTTCTGCCCAAACGGTATGCATCCATAATGCTCAGCACCCAAATTATAATCATTAAAGGTACATACTTATATTCAGCGAGTTGAGCGCAAGCGTCAGATGGTTGTTGCGCTGCTTTTAAAATGGCCGTAGCCGACATGGGGATTTTTCCGTTTACAATTTCATTTGCAGTACACTGTGCAATCGCAAATATATCTTGTAGGGTTAAAATTAAAAGAACAGAAAATACGCCCGCAAAAATAGCGCCTATAAGGTGTTTTTTTAGAGAAAAATGCCCCGCTCCAGGATAAACAATGGCGGTAAGTAAAGCAGCTTTTAGATCTTGTTTCATTTTTACCTAATATAAATTCACTTTAACGTGATCACATAAAAAAGCCACTTTGCAGTGGCTCAATTAAAATATCAAGTAGTTAAATGTATTATTGTCCACCAAACCCGAGAGTTAACTCAATACCAACAAAGCGAGGTGCCCCTGCAACAAATGTTGGGTTGCCAAATCCCCCTCCAGTATTACCTGCATCAACTAAATACTCTTTATCTAATAAGTTACTAGCAAATACACTAACAGCCCAATCATCACCATTTGCGATACCTAAGCGCGCACTGACTAATCCAAGCGCTGGTTGGCTAATATCTAAGCCTGATATTGGCGCATTTGCTGGCTCAAAAAACACTTCAGAGCGGTAGCTATATATTAAAGAGCTCGTTAAATTAAGTGAGTTCGACAATTCTGTTGAATAAAACAGCCCCGTACTAAACGTCCACTCTGGTTGTAGTCTAAATTTATTGCCTGCGAGGTTACCATTATTACTATCATCATCTATTTCAGCATCAAGGTAAGCCGTATTGGCAAATACCTCAAACTCATTATTAATTAACGCCCTTACTTCAGCCTCTGCGCCAACATTTGTGGCAGAGCCCGCATCTGCAGAAAACGCAACGCCTTCATCATCCTGTAACGTAACCTGAAAGTTAGAGTAATCTTGATAAAATACAGCGACAGAGTAATCTAAACGCCCGTCAAGCGCTTTGCCTTTAATACCGGTTTCGTAGTTCCAAATAATTTCCGCTGGGACTTCTGATATAGAGGCTTCGACATTTCCTTGTTCGTTGTTAGCCGAACTCACTTCTAGTACTTCCGAACGACGCCCTTTTGAAATAGTCGCATACATATTTGTAGTAGGGTTTATTATATAAAGCGCATTAAAACGTGGCAGCCAATCATCATAATCAGCATCGCCATAGAATGTTTCACCATTTGTATCAACCGTAAACAATGGCGCTTGTGTTAAAACACTATTGGGTGCAGCAGAGCTATAGCCACTGCGCTTTTCTTCTTTTATATAACGAAGACCCGCTGTTAACTCTAATGCTTCAGTAGTAGCATAAGTTACATCAGCAAACGCTGAGTACGCTTTGTTTTCACCATAGTTTGTAAACTCTAGTGAATATGGCAACTCGTTTACTACACCACCTGTTAATGCTGGCGTTAAAATATTAACGCTACCATCATTATTAATACAAGGAACACCTGAACCCAATACGCCTAAGCAATTTAAAAATATAGACTCCTCTGTACTAAATGGAATACGCTGGCTACCATCTTCTTCAAAGTAACTCACACCAAAAATACTAGTAAACTTATTCTGCGTATAAACAGCGCGTAATTCTTGGCTAAATTGATCGCCCTCAGCAGCTTCTGCAAATTCTAAAAACCATGCTTGCGTACCATCAGCATCAAACACTTCTAAAGAGTCAAAGTTACGCCCTGCAGTAATTGAGGTGATTGTTAAATCGTTACTTACATCCCAATTTACAGTCAAATTTAAATCGTTAACTGTGCGATCCACACCTAAGTCTTTTTTTCCAAACACAGACTCTGCATACGGACTACCTGGCATTTCAACAAAGCTATATGGACTTATATCACCACCGGTTGGTGCATAAAGCCCATTTTTAAAAGATGTACCCGAGTCATCATTTTTTTCATACGTATACACCAAATCAATCGTTACATCGTCACTAGGTGTAATACGTAAAGACGGACGATAAGAAAAACGATCAATAGCATGCATATCATCTTGCTTAAACCCAGCCGGATTTTGGGAGTTATTATCTCCTGCAATATTTTTTATAAACCCATCACGTTCACGATAAGTAAAAGCAACACGGCCTTGCAATAAATCATTGCCACCCGTTACAAAGCCACTAGCACCTTTGGCCGAGTAATTACCAACGGATGCTTTTAATTGAGCCGAAAAATCTTTTTCTGGTTTACGTGTTGCTACACTAATAGCACCTACAGAAGCTGCTGTTCCAAACAGTGTCGCTTGTGGTCCCTTAACAACTTCAATCCCTTCTACATCAAAAAGCTCAAAGTATGAGCCACGAGAGCGTGATACATCTGCTCCGTTATAATAAATAGACACACGAGGGGATGATTGAGACGACCCACTATCAGACGTAATACCACGAATTACAAAGCCTGGGTTGTTAGGGCTTTGCTCTTGAATAACAAGCCCTGGTGTTATTTCAGATAAAGTGTCGAGTTCGCCAATACCCAAGCTTTCTAAAAAGTCGCCATCGTAGGCGCTTATTGTTACGGGCACATCTTGTATTGATTGCGCACGCTTTTGAGCAACAACCACTATTTCATCAAGTTCTTTATTTATGGTTTGATCTGCAAAACTATTTGTTGATGTAACGCAAATCATCGCCACAGACAATTTAGTAAGTTTAAGAAAAGGCCGTGTTGTTAATTTATTTTTCATGTTTTTCACTGTTCGTCCGGTTAATTGTTTTTAGGAATTACCAGTAATCTAACGAACTATTACGACTTTTTTACGTCTTATTAATTACGCGTTGGTTAAATTGATGTTTCAACTTTATGAAAAACAATAAATTATTGTATTCATATAAAAATTATAATATTGAAAAACTCAGCGTACACTTGTACACTAAAATTCATTCAAATAGTGGTAGGATCTGTTATGTCGTTAGAAGCGCCCTATTCTAAAAAAGAAGAACAACTAAACGTAATTAGCCATGCACTTGGTATTGTATTTGCCGCATTTGTTATGTGGGATTTATTTAGCCAAGCCACCAGCACTAAAGCGTATGTAAGTACTGTAATTTATGGCAGCAGTCTATTTGTGCTGTTTTTGTCATCCACTTTGTACCATGCCAGTATTCAACCGCGCTTAAGAGCCTTTTATAAAAAGTGCGATCACTGCGCCATATACTTATTAATTGCCGGCACCTACACTCCCTTTTTATTAATCTCATTAACCGGTGCTTGGTCATGGGCCACACTTATATTTATTTGGGCGGTGGCACTAGCAGGCGTTGCGTACAAAGTATTTGTAAAAAACGGTAATAAAAAAATATCGCTCGCCACCTACTTGCTCATGGGTTGGTTTGCACTGGCTATTGTATATCCACTTTATTCAAGTGTTGATGTAAAAGCACTTTACTGGCTACTTGCCGGCGGCATTTTTTATAGTTTAGGTACATTATTTTACAGCGCTAAAAGCACCCAATTTAGCCACGCTATTTGGCACTTATTTGTTATTGCTGGGTGTGTTTGCCATTATATTTCAATTAGCAATTACGTTTATTGATAACGACTTAAAGTGCACAACAAGCAGCACATCGAAATATTTAGAGGATCACATATGTAAAATCGATATAAAGTCAGGCTCTATATCGATTTAAAATACACTAAATTATATAAATTCAAAAAATAATGAGGTCTTTACCCAGCATTATCAACTTTTGAAACCAAAGCAAATCGACCGTCTTTATGTGTAAAACCCCAAACAGAGTTATTGTTATAATTATAACCCCACAAATAAGTCCCACAACTGCTGCTTACATCACTTGGCGCACTACCAGCACCCGATTGAAACATAACGCTAAAGTCATCCGAATAAGAGGTAGCAGTAAAGCAGTTTTCATCTAAAAACGCGTCCCAAACACCCGTTTCTTCATTGTATCGACCAATAGTCAAAGTAGATAAATCAACGCCTTCGGGAGCTGTTATTGCAATCGCCATTGCGTCAGCGTCATCTTCAGCTGTCACTACACCATCGCGAATAACATTCGTGGGATTATCGGTTTCCACTGCATCTTTATCAAAAAACAACTCTGAAGGAGAGCTGGTTTGCACAAATCCGTTTGTGTTTTTATATGAGCCATCTTGGTTTAAATTACCATTAATGTACAAAATATCAGATACAGTTGTAGCATCCTCGTCAGTAAACCAGCTCAATGACAATAATTCATTCATTGCTTGCTCTTCTCGAGGAATACTATAAGCATCAGCAAAGATTGTATATTCACCTTTACCTGTCCCTAAATCATCTTGATAGTTTGCATCAACGCCCACCTGCTTTTTATCTTGGGTATCGGTAGTTAACACTTCGACACTGTTATAGGTTAAATTAAAACCATCTAAAATAGCCGCTTGCGTACCAATATAACCGGCTTCATCAGGTGTTTTTGTTGTTGCCCAATAAGATTCGTAAGGAGAAACAACACGCTGTAGCGCATCGCTCGTATAGCTTGCACTATCACCTACATTCCATTCAATAGGGATAATTTCTTCAATGGTTTTACCAGTAGAATCAACATCATATTGCACCCAAGCATTTTGAGGTTCATCCCAATATGTACCCATGTTCATATCTGCTTCTGAAAAATTAACCGGTGCATAATAGTTTTTAAACGTAATTTGACGACCATTAACTTCAACAATCACGAATGATATTTTGTTTGATTTTTCATACTTAGTTAAATCTTTAGTGTACTGACTATTTGTTCCTTCATAGTCACCTACTTGAGCAAAATTATCCTGCGCTAAACCCGTTTCATATTTATCATGAATACCATAACGATTGTTATACGCTTTCCAAGATGCATTACCGGCAACAATTTGCGTAAAGCCAACGGATGGATTCGAATTATCTGGATGAATTAAGCTACGAGAGTATTGATGATCGTGCCCAGCAATATAGTTAACTTTATATTCACTCAATAAATTAAGGACGTTATCCATTAAGCCAGGTGAAGACTCATCTTGCAGCTGTAAATAACCTAATTGACCAGTATCAAGCCCTAATATACCTGGCTCAGTTTCATCCTCATCTCCACTTGTACCATCGCTTTTTAACGAACTAATATAGTCAAAATATTCATCATAATTATAAACAGACGGACGCTTTTTGGTTGATAAAGCTTCATGACCAAACATAACGATATGATCAACCGTAGTCCCTTTTGTTTCTAAAACATTTTTTAACCAATCGTAAATAAGAAGCCAAGTACCTTCATAGTTAACAGACACTAAATCACTGGCATAAAAGTCTATAGCAATAAATAGGGTATTGTTTTGAACGGTATAGTACATAAGATCTTCAATACCTTCGTAACCCACTATTTCGCCGCTTTCTAACCCTTTACTTAATAGTTTTCCTGGGTATTGTTGATACAAATTGTACCCTTGATCGAATTCCTGTGAATCTGCATCGGTATATGCATCAATACCATTATCCATATTATTAACAGAGCGATTGTCTGTCGTATCCACTGAAGTAGTAAACCAACTTAGCCAATCATAACCATCTACAATTTCGTGATTACCACGCACAGGTAAAACAGTCATTCCGGCTTCAGTTAAAGGCGTGCCAACCTTATTCATCCATTCAACATATTCATTTTCTGTGCGTACATCGGTCATATCACCTACTGCGAGTACAACTGAAACCCCCTCTTCTTTTATCTTAGAAACAATAGGGTCAACTAATAAAGCGGGAAGGTGTTTAAAATCATAAGGCGTATCTGAACGTTCGCTACTTGCAATTTCGACCGGCACGCCGCCAGCAACAAGCGGATCTCCATTTTCATCAACAAAAATAGCATTATAAGGGTCAGACACGTCAATCTTCCAACCTTCACCATCAAAAATGTCATCATTATTAACGTCATAACCAATATCGACAGATAACGTTATACCATCGTAGGTATGTGTAATTGTTTGTTTATAATCATCATCATCTCGACCTTGAGTATCGGGTATAACCGCAAAGCGCCAAACATTATCACTATTATTTTCTGCAAGTTTATTAGCTCCTTGCGTCACCGTAGTACTTACCGTACTTTCATTTTCAACTTGATCAGAATTTTCTGTTGAATCTAAATTATCAGAACCACATGCAAAAAGAGCATTGGAAATAACAACTATTAAAGCGGTTTTGCTTAAAGCCTTCATTAGGGTATTTACCTATTATTTAATTATAATTTTATGGCAACTTAGCTTCACAGCTGCCAAATAGAAATAAAGTAAATAAGGTACAGGGGAAATATTACAATTTTATGGAGATGGAAATTAGCAACAAAATTAACCCAACTGCCACATTAATTATTAATGGTATAAAAAGTTAAACTAGTCATTAGAAAAAGAGGATATCGATAATCTTTCAACAGGCCGTACTATTTTAAATAATGGGAATAATTAGACTTGAGAAATAGCTACAAAAAAGATCAGGGTCGCCTCTTACCTTTTACAATTTTGTGGCCGACAACGGCCACGTGCGGCAATGAGTCAAACTTCGGCAAAGAGCGATAAGCAGACATTGAAAAGTTAAATTTACTTCTGCTTTTTTGAGTAGGAGCCTAATTTTGTCCGATAACATTATTAAACGCCGTTTTGGGGCAAAATAACATGCTTAATTTCTAGCTGTTTTAATTACTTGTTTACAAAAGTAATTATTGGTGAAATTATCAGGGTATGTAATAAACGCCGTTTCGGGGTGTTATAAACCACCAGAATGGTGTTCAATAAGCTGTTAAGTTTAAAGGGAAGTTATGAGTAGTATTCTTGATATACGATTAATCGAAGTTGGTTATTTTTTATCAAGGCTTGGAATAAATGAGCCCCCTGAAACACTTAAAGCCTCTTCATGGAAAGAAGCGTATTCAAAATTCTACGGTACTTTTGGTGGCGAAAAAACTGAAGTTGAGTTTAAGAACAGCTTAAAAAATTTACGAGATCATTTTGATAGCCACCTAGAAAATGAGCGAACAGGTTGGATGGCTGAAGATGGTCATCCACAAAAACTATCCGCTGCTAATCAAGAGGCATTCGATCGCCTCCAGAAATCGACAGATGTAGAACTGTGGAATCATATAAGACCTCTAGCAACAACTTCTTATGACTCAAAAATAGAAAAAAAGAAAGCAGATGAAGCTAAAGAGTCTGGAGCTAAATATTTCTCTTCTGAATTTAGCGGTAAGAAAAAAGTAAAGTCTAAAGCAACTACTGAAGCAAATGTTGTGCATGGATATGTTGTCGACCAACTAAAACAATATGTTGAACAAAACTTCAAAAATACTGTTGTATTTAATACTCAGAAAATAGACCTTGCTATCGAGCTTGATGGGGAGATCACTACAATTTTCGAGGTAAAAACGTCAGGAGATACACAATCTATTTATACAGCGGTCGGGCAGCTTTTTATGCATGGTACAGGCATACCAAATGTAAGTAGAATAATTGTATTACCAGAGCCACTTGAAAATGAGTCAACTATAAACTGTTTATGTGAATTGGGAATTCAGCTCATGTTATTTTCAATAGACAATCAATTGTGTAATTTTAAACTTAACAAGGCGTTTAAGGCGGATTCGTGACAGTTAGCTCGATTCCGCTACGCTGATCAACGCGGCGTTATGCCTCTAACTCAGTAACGTTAAGCTAATCGCTTTACTCTTTTATAAAAAACTTTATTTCTACTTTGTACATTATCTAGAAAAGCAATATCCATTTTATTGAGCAAGTTCTTATTTATAAATCCGATAAATTCATTGTAAGCTTCATCTCTATCATCTTGTGATTTAAAATACCATGAAAACCCCAGCTCGTTTGTTAAAAATGTATTTGACCACCCCGTATTTCCTGCAAAACCTTTAGGGTGGTAATCCATATTTATATCCCTAATTGTACTTGCTATACGTTTCTTCTTACTCGGTTGAATAATCTTTTTTAGTCTTATTTTTAAACCAAATGAGCTAACTTTACTTTTTTTCATGGTATATGCCTTAACTATCAATTAGTGTTGATAACCTTTGACCGCTTAATTTTCTGAATTTTTGGGCTGAATCTAGTTGAATAAAGCTATAACTAGTGCTTGAAACTTGAAACATGCACCACGACTTATTAAGTAACTCAGATGACAGTGATGATAGAAATACTTTATCAACAATTTCTTTTTCTGACATTTCACCAATACCTTTTAATGAAAGTTGAAATCGTGTAATTGCAGATTCCTCACTACGTTTTTGGAGTGCAAAAGCTAACCTTTCTGCTGTCTGTTCTGCTGTGTATGGCAAAGTTGAATCTCCACTTGAAGTATGGGCGTCATATTAGCGCCCCTTACACTTACTGTCAACGGCATAATTACACTCACATGTGTACCCTGATACACCCTTATGTGTATTAAAGTCTCCGAGGTATAACAAAAATCTAAGGTTACGACCGTCCGTTCATGGCACGTGCCAGACTCTAACTTTGAGTCTGGCTTAGGTTCAAATTTAAGCATCTATCTGTTCTGATACTTCTAACGCATCATCAACTTCTATTCCCAAGTACCTTACAGTGATTTCTAATTTCTATGGCCAAGTAGAAGCTGACAGGCTCTTAAATTTTTAGTTTTTTTGTAAATTAGTGATGGTTTGGTACGTCTCATAGGATGAGTACCATATTGAGTCTTATCTAACCCAATTGAGGTGACCCAAGAGTCAACTATATGTCCATATTGACGGGTTGAAAGGTGTTCAGAGGAATGAATTCGTAATTTAAACAAGTAATCATAAGAATTGAGAGAAAATTGATCTATGAGCGGCACAATTGATTTTCTAGTATTTCCAGTAATTTTAAATTGAACAGGCATACCAGTCTTTTTTGAAAGACTATTGCCCGTGATTGGATTGTTTTACCATGTGCGATGTCATTAACTTTTGTGAAACTAAATCACACCCTCTTAGTTTGCTATCTATGGCTAGGTTAAATAGTGCTAGATCTCTTATTTTATGAAAAAGTTCCAGTCGTATTCGGATAGCCCATATTTGCTGTAATTTTAGAGGTAACTTTTGTCCTACAAGCTTATTTTTATTCCAAGGCTTTTTAAGCTGATATATAGTTAACTGGTGCATTAGTTGTACTCCGGTGTTTATGCAGTTTTAAGCTTAGCTCGCTACAAAAGAATTCGGGTATGAGCGAGAAGCGGTCATTGAGGTTGGCTAAATATCGTCGTTAATAGATTGGTCAAACTGCTCTTCGAGTGTATATTCATGATAATGCGGTTGCTGAAAGCTTTTTCGCAACGATTAAAAAACGAACAATTAAGCTTAAGATATATTCGACACGCGAAGATGCGAAAACTGAGATATTCAATTTTATAGAAATGTTTTACAATCCAAAAAAGCGTCATTCACAGACGAGCGGTGTTTCACCTGCTAAGTTTGAGTAAGCGTATTATTTTGAGTTAAAAACTGTCTATTGAAAGCTGGGAAGTCCAAACCTTCGGATCATTGCCTCATAAAATAAGGATTAATCATGGGAACAATTATTGTCGATACAGGGCTGAAAACAAGAAAGTCAGATACAAACAGGGTTCTTAGTTCTATTTTTAAAGAGCCTATTTCTGAGAATACAAGAAAACATCGAGCAAAACTCCTTTTATTTTCAAGCATTACTGCCTATTTACTAATCGCTGGCGTTCAACTAACACAGATTGGCTGGCTAAAATTTGAAAGCACATCCACTAGCCCTATCACACCACTAGTTCTCATTGCGACGTATTACTTAGTGTACTTCGTCAAGTTTGCTCATTCTGATTTTGCTAAATACAAACTCGCACGTAGCTTTGATATTTTCGATAAATACGAGCGTGGAATTGACACCTTATCTAGAAAGATCGAAAGTGGCGAAGAGATAACTTCGAACAAGTTCACAAATAATGAGCTTACAAAATGGCTTGAAGATTACGAGGCAGACAGAAAGATACTTATCGAGTCTTCAAACCGCACTTTCCGGGATCTAATACTCCTAGAGTACGGCATTCCTGTAGTAACTTATTTAGTAGCGTCCGGATTATACATAACTGAAGTTGTAATTCCTGCAATTCAACACTGACAGGCCCGTACAAGCAATTAAAGTTGCTCCTTTCAGGAGCCATAGCTGCTATTAAAATTGCATAAGCAAACGGCAGCTTATGGCACATTGACGAAGCTCGGGTTGTAGCGAGAAGCCGCCTGTCAAAAATTGTGATATATGAAGTCAAGATTTGACCCTGAGGTCTTTTTTTGCGTCGAGTAATTAAGCGTATGATATACTCTACACGGGAAGTCCAGTTCAATAGTTAATTTATATTAAGGGAAACTTTATATGCACATAAATGAACTTACATCTCCCCCTTTTAAAGATGCTGAATTAGATAAAATTTTAAGTTTAACGGAAGAACGAGAATATCACTTATCTCAATGGAGACTAATTTCTAAACAGCGTGAAAAATTCAAGTGGAGTGCCATCATTAGCTCATTAGCAGTCGGTCAAGCTATATGTATGAAGGATGCTTCAGTGATAGCTTATGTATTTAATTTGAAATTTGGTATTGTTGCTGGATTTATTTTGATTTTTTATTCGCTTTTTCAATGGTATACCCTAAGAAAAAACGCATTAGAAATATATAAACTTACAGAGAAAATATACCGAGATACAAAAGAAAAATATGGTATAAGTCTCACATCTAAAGATTGCGTGGTTGTAAACAGCGATAAATATAGTTATTTCATTGAATTACCATCTTTTAAAATTTCCTATCGTCGAGAGCGAAAGAAGAATGCCGTTTTATAATAAGACCATAAGTCGGGTTCGAAGTAATTGGATTAATTTCGCTTCGCTCCACTCCACATCTTAGCCAACCATTACTCACCGCGTTATATAACAATTAGGATTTATCTACATGGGTTACCAACTTTGGATGTCGCCAAAAACAGGTTATCGACGTCAAGGAACTAGGTTTGAGTCTCTACATGGCATTTTCGTTGAAAATGCGAAGCTACTTTCATTGTTCGAACCAGTACTTTGCTGCAAAGAAACAGATAGTGCACCCCACGCAAAACATGCGCTCGAATCGAGAGATTTTGATGTGACATGTGTCGTTAATGATGATGGTGATATTGTCGGACAAATAGAGAGAAAAGCTCTGAATCAAGGCTTAGTAGCCGAATATGTAAAGGATATAGAAGAAGAACATAAAATAGATGAAAATACCTCATTAGTTCATCTGCTCCAGATTTTGGAGACAACTGAATCTAAGTATGTAACTCGTGATGGTCAAATAGTGGGTATTGTTTCACGCTCAGATCTGAATAAGCCAATTCCAAGGACATATCTATTTGGTGTAATTTCTTTAGTTGAGTTACATGTAAATTTTTGGATTAATTACTACTATCCCAACGACACTTGGCTTCAGACTTTAAACGAAGATAGGCAAACTAAAGTAAATGAAACTATTGAACTTCGTCGAGGGAGTAATGATTATCTCGCTATGGTTGAGTGTGCTCAGCTTTGTGACAAAAAAGAAATTCTTAGGAAGACTCCCAAATTCTTAGATAGGTTTGAGTTTAGTAAAACAAACTTTAAAATTTTTTTAGAAAAACTTGAAATTGTTCGCAACGAAATAGCACATAGTCAGTCATCCATAACTGGTCGATTAAATTGGGAACATATTACCCGCACTATTTCCAAGGCTGAAGAGTTCGTTAGTCTTTCAGATGACGTAATTGAGGCTGAAAGCAAGAAGAAAGCCAAAGACTTTGATACGACAGTTTTGGTTCCTGTAACTATTGTATAACAAGCTGTTACAGGAACGATTCGCAACGCGAAGCATTTTACTATTATGTGCATCTAGTATTTAAGGTGGTTTACAGCGTCATTGCGTTGGTCACACCTTAACAGGGCGTCACCAATGTCTGTGAGTTGCATACTAGCGATAGCGAAGTTTGCGGTAGCACTCTTATTAAATTAATCATATTTTAAATCTTGAATGGAAGACAAGGGATCAAATCTTGTTTTCAGATATTATGGTTCCTGACCGTCTGCTCTTGGCACTCTCCAGCCACTCGACAACGTGAAATGTTGATAATAATTGGCAAGGTCTTTTGCTGTGTCGGATGGCGCTTCGCTTATCCGACCTACACTGGCATTTATCTGCCGATAATAATCATGTCACTCCAACCGGCAATCGCGCATATTTACTTTGTCGCTTTTAAAAAGCACACCTTCTGATAGTAGCTTTTCGTGTTGTTCTTGGTATTTTTCGCTACCTGCAGGGAATGATATTTTACCTTGGCTATTCACTACCCTGTGCCAAGGTATAACTGAGTCGTTTGGCATCATTTTTAATAAGCGCCCCACCAATCGTGAGTTTTGCGGGTAGCCCGCAAGGGCTGCAACTTGCCCGTAACTTGCTACTTTTCCTACTGGTATGCCTGCGATAACAGTATAAATAAGCGTTTCTTTATCAATATCCATTGTTGTTAGAATATTCCTTACTTAATTGTTTAAATTGCTCCCAGATAGTACGCGCTACAGGGCCGTGGTGCATTGCATGCTGCCTAAAAAGCGAATGAAAAGCGAATGGGGGTCAAATCTTGACTTCACACATTAAGAATCGTCAATGTCTGCTCATGGCACTCTCCAGCCAGCCGACAACATAAAATATTGATAATAATTGGCAAGGTATTTTACTGTGTCGGATGGCGTGGCTTCGCCACTTATCCGACCTACGTCAAAAGGTAGGTTGGTTAAGCAGAAGGCGCCACCCAACAAAGTTTTAGATTCACGCCTTGAAAGTCAGCTATGGCACTTACCTGCCAATAATAGTCATATCACTCCCATCGGCACTCGCGCATATTTACTTTGTCATTTTTAAACAATACGCCTTCTGATAATAGCTTTTCGCGTTGTTCTTGGTATTTTTTGCTACCTGCAGGGAATGATATTTTACCTTGGCTATTCACTACCCTGTGCCAAGGTATAACCGAGTCGTTTGGCATCACTTTTAGTAAGCGCCCGACCAACCGTGAATTTTGCGGGTAGCCCGCAAGAGCGGCAACTTGCCCGTAACTTGCTACTTTGCCTATTGGTATACCTGCGATAACAGTATAAATAAGTGTTTCTTTATCAATATCAGCGTTCATTTAAATACGCCTCACTAAGTACTTTAAATTGCTCCCAAATAGTACGCGCTACAGGGCCGTGGTGCACTGCATGTTGTCTAAAGGCTCTAATTTGTGCGCTAAATTTATGCTCTCGGTCAGTTATGTGTATTTCTTGAAGTAAGCCTGCTTTTATTTCAGGAGCGCAGTGCTCTAGACTCATCATTGCCCAACCTGCGCCTGAGAGTAAAAACGATTTTAAGGTCGATACATCATCAATTTTCATCATGGCGGAGCCTTTTGAGTACGATAGCCTGTCGCTGTCGATACTCAAGTCACTTTCAAACATGGCTAAACACGGATACGTTTGCAGTTCGCTATAGGTGAGTTTTTGAGGGAGTACGCCTTTAGCGCTCACAATACCAATATCAAGCCTGCCTATGGGTACACTTTCTAAATCGCCTGTCGCGTGAAATAAATCAAACCACGGGCCAATACCTAATTCGGCTTGTCCACTGTTTACTTGCTCTAATGAAATAAAGCGCTTCCCGCTGGTTAAGCTAAACTCTGTGCTGGTAAATAACCTAAAAGTATTACTTATGATCTCGTTGTAACTCTGCATATGACAAAGTTGTTCGTAACAAACTCTAAATTGGGGTTCATTACCTAATGCCAATTCTTTAGCGAGCTGTGCTAGCTCGTCGTTGGCATGCAGTAGTTGCTGCGCTTCGCGGTGAAAAACACGCCCTTTTTCAGTAAGCTGTAATCGGTACTTACTTCTGTCTAGTAACTCAAACCCTATTTTGGCTTCTAAGTTTTTAATGGCGAGTGTAAGCGCGGGCTGCGTTTTATGTAGCTTTAATGCTGCTCCGCTTAAGCTTGCGCTTTGCACTATGGCATCTAAAATTATTAATTGATTCAGCTTCATATACCGCCCTGCAACATCATAAATAAAACTTATTGAGTTTCTAAAATTTAATGATTTTTATTTTATATGTTTGCAGCGTATGCTGCACTTAATTATTTTGCCATCATTGCAACGGAGAAGACATGAAACTCTTTCGTCTATGTTTTTTAACTACGACTTTATTAAGCTTAATAGCCTGTTCTGAGCCAGAACAACAAGTTAAAGAAGAGCCCATTCGCCCTGTTAAATTATTCAACATAGGTCATGATACGCAAATTAACATTCGTAGTTTTCCTGCTGAAGTTGTTGCAAACCAAGGCTCGTACCTTGCTTTTAGGGTAAACGGCGAACTTATTAAGTTTCCGGTTCTCGCTGGTGAACACGTTGAAAAAGGTGATTTATTAGCAAAACTGGATCCAGAAGATTTTCAATTACAGTTTGACGAACGTAAAGCGCGCTTTGAATTGGCAAAGTCACAACTTGGCCGTATTGAGCAATTGTTTGAGAAAAAAATCACCAGCCAATCAGAACTAGATGAAGCCACTGCTAATATGCAAATTGCTGAATCTGCATTTAGAATTGCACAAACGAACCTTGAGTACAGTGAACTACGCGCACCATTTTCAGGCACAGTGGCTAAGGTGTTTGTTAAAAACTTTGAAAATATTCAAGCAAAGCAAAATATATTACGCTTAGAAACACGCGATTTAATGGACGTAGAAATTCAGGTTCCTGAAAAAATAGTCGCTCGCTTTAAAAAAGGCACCGATTACCACCCTACTGTAAAGTTTGATGGCTTTGACGATAAAGAATACATACTTGATATTAAAGAGTGGGATACCCAAGCAGATCCTGCAACACTTACTTATAAGGTTGTATTTTCGCTACCAGTACCTGAGGACTTTAATTTACTAGCCGGTATGACGGGTAGCGTGCTTATTGATTTAAGTAAAGTAACGCGCTCGCAAGTTGCTTATACAATCTTACCTATCGAGTCGGTGTTTTCTGAGCCGCAAGAATCAATTGAAGATAACGCCTACGTATGGCTTTTTGATTCAAAAACTAGCCAAGTGCATAAACAAGCTGTAAAGGTTGGCCAGTTGCACCGCGATGGTATTGAAGTATTAAGCGGTATTGAAGAAGGCCAAATTGTGGTTTCTGCCGGTGTGCATTCACTAAAAGAAGGCATGAAAGTAAGAGCATGGAATAAAGAGCGAGGCTTATAATTATGAGCTTTGCACAACTCTCCATAGAGAAAAAAGTAATCAGTTGGATGTTTACACTGCTGCTATTAATTGGCGGTAGTGTGTCGTACTTTGATTTAGGGCAACTAGAAGACCCTGAGTTTACGCTTAAAAAAGCCATGGTTATTACCATGTACCCTGGCGCTTCGCCGCAGCAAGTTGAAGAAGAAGTCACTTTTCCGATTGAAAACGCGATTCAGCAATTGCCTTATGTTGACTACGTTACGTCTATTTCATCTAACGGTAAATCACAAATTTCAGTAGAAATGAAAAGCAATTATCGTAAAGAGCAGCTTCGCCAAATTTGGGATGAAATGCGTCGGAAAATTAACGACCTTTCTCCGTCATTACCCAGTGGTGTTTACCCAAGCACTATTTTGGACGACTTTGCCGATGTTTACGGTGTTATGTATTCGGTAACCGGCGATGGTTATTCGTATGATGAGCTTAAAGATTACGTCGATTTTTTAAAGCGCGAACTGGTATTGGTTAAAGGTGTTAGTAAAGTAACCGTTGCGGGCCAACAACAAGCGCAAGTAATGGTTGAAGTTTCTACGCGTAAACTCGCTCAATTAGGTATTGCGCCAAGCCATATATTCCAGTTATTGCAATCGCAAAATACGGTATCTAACGCGGGTAAAATTCGCGTGGGCGATGAATCCATTCGCTTGCATCCTACTGGTGAATTTAAAGATGTAAAAGAGCTCGAAACCTTATTAATTTCAAAATCAGGTGCCAATGAGCTTATTTACTTAGGCGATGTAGCAAAGGTTTACAGAGAGTACGCAGAAGTACCAAGTAACATTATTCGTTATAACTCTCAGCAAGCTTTACTTATTGGCGTGTCGTTTATGTCGGGTGTTAACGTGGTTGATGTGGGTAAAAACATAGACGAGCATTTAGCATCACTTGAATATCAACGCCCTCATGGTATTCACATAAATTCTGTATACAACCAACCACAAGAGGTTCAAAAATCGGTTGATGGTTTTATTATCAGCTTACTTGAAGCCATTGCGATTGTTATTGTTGTACTGCTGTTATTTATGGGTTTAAAAAGCGGCATTTTAATTGGTGGTATTCTACTGCTTACTGTACTGGGTACGTTTATATTTATGAAGTTGTTTGCTATCGACTTGCAACGCATATCGCTTGGGGCACTTATTATTGCGCTTGGTATGCTGGTTGATAACGCAATAGTCGTCACTGAAGGCATACTGATAAACCTTAAACGTGGCCAAACAAAACTCAAAGCGGCTGTTAATATTGTTGAGCAAACAAAATGGCCTTTACTAGGTGCAACAGTTATTGCAGTAACTGCCTTTGCGCCAATTGGTTTAAGCTCTGATGCCAGTGGTGAATTTGCCGGTAGCTTGTTTTGGGTGTTGTTTATTTCGCTTTTATTAAGCTGGATAACGGCCATAACGTTAACGCCATTTTTTGCCAATTTAATGTTTAAAGAAAACGAATTTAAAAACGAAGAAGGCCAAGAAGATGAAGACCCATACAAAGGCTTTATTTTTAACGGTTATAAAGCGATTTTAGATTTAGCGCTGCACTTTAGAAAAACCACGCTTATATTAATGGTTGTTTTGCTGTGTACAGCGGTTGTTGGTTTTGGCTCTGTAAAACAGTCGTTTTTTCCTGCCTCTAATACACCTATGTTTTATGTAGATTACTGGCAAGAGCAAGGCTCTGATATTCGATCAACCCTTGAGGGCGTTAAAAAGCTCGAAGAGTTTTTACAAAAAGAAGACCTTGTTGAAGAAGTAACAAGTACAACAGGCCAAGGTGCACCGCGCTTTATGCTTACCTACGCGCCAGAAAAATCATACCCAGCGTACGGCCAATTAATTATTCGTGTTGCCGACAGAGAAGCCGTAGCAACTGTAATGCAAACAGTGCGTGATTACTCAAGCAATCATGCACTCTCTGCACAGCTTAAAATTAAACCGATGGAAATCGGCCCCTCTACTGATGCAAAAATAGAAGCACGTTTTTCGGGCCCTGATCCTGTTGTTTTAAGACAACTCGCTGCTACAGCCGAAGAATTGATTGGTAGCGACGATGGTGCGTATAATATTCGTGATGACTGGCGCGCACGTACCAAAATGATTCGCCCGCAATTTAACGAGCAAAAAGCACGTCGATTAGGTATTAGTAAATCAGACTTAGACAATGTATTACTAACGAGCTTATCGGGTAAACAAGTGGGCGTATATCGCGATGGTACCCAATTGCTACCCATTATTGCTCGCTCTCCTGCTAACGAGCGCTTAAACGTAGAAAGCGTACACGACCTACAAATATACAGCCCAGTATTGGGTGTATTTGTACCAGTAACCCAAGTGGTAGACGAATTTGATGTGCAGTGGGAAGACAGCCTAATAATGCGCCGCGATCGCAAACGTACTATTACAGTAATGGCCGATCACAATGTATTAGGGGACGAAACACCCGCTAAACTATTTGCGCGTATTCGCGGCCCAATAGAGAACATGGAACTACCGCGTGGTTACCAACTAGAATGGGGCGGCGAGTTTGAGTCATCAAGCAAGGCGCAAAAAGCAATATTTGGCTCATTACCGCTGGGTTATTTAGCGATGTTTGCAGTCACGGTATTACTTTTTAACTCACTTAAACAGCCACTTGTTATTTGGGCAACTGTGCCGTTGGCTATTATTGGTGTAAGCGCGGGCTTGTTAGCGATGAATGCGCCGTTTAGCTTTATGGGGCTACTTGGTTTGTTAAGCTTAAGCGGTATGCTAATTAAAAACGGTATTGTATTAGTTGATCAAATAAATCTTGAATTAAGGGAAGGTAAATCGCCCTATGAAGCCGTGTTTGACTCTGGTGTGAGCCGTGTACGACCAGTTGCAATGGCAGCTATAACCACTATTTTGGGTATGATCCCGCTGTTATTTGACGTGTTTTTTCAATCAATGGCGGTAACCATAATGTTCGGTTTGGGCTTTGCCACCATACTAACCCTCATTGTAGTGCCAGTACTTTACACGGTTATATTTAGAATTGATTACGAGCCACGTAAGTAGTTAAACATATAATTGGTTAACATTAAAAAATGCCACAGGCTCAAAATCCTGTGGCATTTTTATTTAATACCGATTAAAAAAGAAAGGCTACATATTTAGTTGTTAAGAAACTAACCGCAACACTTTTTATATTTTTTGCCGCTACCACATACACAAGGTGCGTTACGCTCTGGTACTTTATCAAATACTTGTGGTGTTGACTTGCTAAGCGCAAAGTCTAGTTCGCGAATATCTTCTGGTAAGTCTGCTTTAACTTCAATTGAAGCAAACAGCGAATGCTCTTCTAGTATTGCTTCTATTTCCGATTGTCGTTCAGCTGAGTTTACAATTAGCGTTAACGGATGCAACTCTGTGCCTACCTTTGCAGTACGATTTGGCGCAAATCCATTACTGTTATTTTTACCCATTATGTCGGGCTTACCCATAAAGAAAAATTTTGACATGTTACTTCTATAACCTTTCTACATTATTAAGACGGCGCATCTTAACAGCTTACCCTTCATATAACTAAGTGTACTTGTAAATAGCTTAACAACACGTCTATAAAGCAATTTTAACTTAAAAATTTAAATGGCCTGCAAAATAGGCTAACCACTATTATATAGATTTACTATAAACTGATTAAATAAATGCAATTATTATCAATATTTAAATACTCTGTACACTTAGCTTCGTTATCTAAGCACTTACCAATTAAGCGATAGGTATGCTAACTAGGGCGATAGAAATTGCCTTTAACTTTTTAGCCTCACTTATACAGAGGCAATTTATTTAAGTAGAGAAAGTCATGTTTAAAAATTTTGGATGGATAGTAGAAGCTAAACTTAATGCTGGTGAACTTGAAAACTTTAAAGCGGTGATGTATTCACAAGTTAATCGCGCACTTAATGAAGTTGGCACTAAAAATTATCAATATTATATGTCTGATGCTGGCGATGTTTTAGTTTACGAACGCTTTGCTGATGCAGACTCTTCACACGAACATATTGAAAATTGGGACGATCATTCAGCACGTTGGATGGCAGCTGCTGCACCTACACGCATGGTGCATTTAGGCGAATTACCTGATGATGTTCGTGAGCGTCATGCGGCTTTAAGCCCTCTTTGGCTAAAACCATTTGGTGGCTTTTCTCGCGAAGAAGAACAAACGAGTCAAATTAACAAAAACGGTGATACGACATTTGATAATTTTGGCTGGATTGTTGAAGCCAAGCTAAACCCTGGCCAGTTAGATGCCTTTCGTGAAGTAATGAATTCACAAGTAGAACGTGCAAAAACAGAGCCTGGTACACTAAATTACCAATATTACATGTCTGAAGATGGCGATATTATGGTTTATGAGCGCTTTAGAGATTTAGAAGCCTCGCACATACACATCCAAAACTGGGATGATCATGCAGAGCGCTGGATTGCTGCAGCAACACCAACACGTATGGTTCATTTGGGTGATTTACCTAAAGAACTAACCGATAAACATGCTGCACTGTCACCACTTCTATTAAAGCCTCTAGGTGGTTTTGCAAAGTAAATATGGATAAATACCAAATTCGCAATATAGTTAAATGCCACTGACTAGACTCAGTGGCGTTTTAATATCTAACTCAATATTATGGAAAAGCCTTGGAAAACTTTAAAATTGCAGTACTAATAGCAGGCAGTCTTTTTATACTTTTTGGTTATTTACGCTTTATAACTGACGATAGTGGTAACGTGAACTTAAACAACTACCGTTTTACAGGGGGCATACTACTGGTTATTTCCGGTATGGTTGATGGCACACGCGACCTTGTTAAGCGCCTGCGCTCTAAAAACTCGTTATCGGCGATTACAATTTATTTAGGTATACTCTTATTTTATATTGGCTTTAGCATTCAATAGCTAAACATTAAGCGCTAATTTGGGCTTTATACAAGCAGCATTTTATAAGTGAATACCTGTGACCTTTAAACAACTATTCAACAGCGCTCTGCTACTTTTAGCAACGGCTCCTCCACTGGTTTTACTTGCATGGGATGAACAAGCTGATCCCGCTTTTATTCCCAATGGTATATATAACACCTTAACATTTACGTTATTTCCAATAATGACGATCGTGTTATCGGTTGCTTTATTTAAGCACCTATATAGAAAATACAATAATAACTTTGAATTTAAACATACGGTTAAAGATTATATTGTTGAGCACGGGAAATTCCGTTCAGTATTTATACCAATCGGTTTACCTATTTTAATTTACTTATGGTTGTGGACGTCAGTATGTATTTCAGTAAAGTTACTGGCTAATAAATACGGCGATAATATATGGCATCAAGAATATCAGTTACTCGAAGTAGGTACTTGCCCAACTGATTATGAATACAGTTGCGCAAAACTGACTGTACTGGATTTAAAAAGCTATAAAAAGCACACTTTTAGATGGTATTTAGATAAAGGTAGATTGGTGGGTTTGCAAAATAACAACGTAAACTTAGTGGGCGTTAAAAGCCCACTTGGTAAAATAGTACAAGAAATACAGTGGTAGTAGAATACCACTTAGCTGCACATTATTTTTTTAGACTGAGAATACGGTCCGAACTTGGTTTTGAGTCTGATTTAGCATTAGACGACTTGTTCTCTTTAATGCTTTTTGGCTTACCCACATACGTTGTAGAACGCTTTTGGTAAGGAGTATTACTGCGCTCATTTTTGCGCTCTCCGTTACCGTTGCTGCGCTCAGAGTTACGATTTGTATTTCGCTCAGTACTACGCTCATTATTTCGATCACCATTATTAAAGCGTCGTGGGTTTTCGCCCTGAAAATCACGTTTTTTAGGTGCTAAAGGTGCATTATTTTCTGATTGCTTATTAGTATCAAGCGAGTGCTCTTGGGTTTTGCCAGAATCAGAAATCGAATCGTTTATTTGCGCCATTTCAATATCTGACAAGTGACGCCATTGCCCTACTTTTAAACCTTTAAGTGTTACGTTCATTATGCGCGTACGTTTTAAGGTTACAACTTCGTAGCCTAAGTATTCACACATGCGGCGTATTTGACGGTTTAAACCTTGAGTAAGTACTATTTTAAATTCTTTGGGGCCACTTTGCGTTACTTTACATTCTTTAGTTACGGTATCTAAAATAGGCACGCCATTCGCCATTTTTGTAACAAACTGACGATTAAGCGGTTTATCTACCGTAACAACGTATTCTTTTTCGTGATTATTGCCCGCACGTAAAATTTTATTAACGATATCGCCTTCGTTAGTTAAAAATATAAGCCCTTCAGACGGTCGATCTAAGCGCCCTATTGGGAATATACGCGTAGGATAATTTACCGCGCGAATAATATTACTTTGAATTTTACTTTCGGTAGTACACGTTATACCAACGGGTTTATTGTAGGCAATGTAAACGCGCTTTGGCGTGGCTTTAAGAGGCTTACCATCAATTAATACAACATCGGTAGCGGCTACTTTTACGCCCATTTCTGGTGAGTAGCCATTAACGCTGACACGACCTTGCTCAATATATTTATCGGCTTCGCGGCGTGAACAAAATCCTGTTTCACTAATAAATTTATTTAAACGTTTTAATTCGGTCATGGCACTTATAGCGTAGTAATTTTTAAGGCGAGTAGTGTAAACCACCCACACTATTTTTTCGCCCCTAATTTACTATTTATAGGCGTTTAAGCACTAATTTTTACTTTAGTTAATTTACGCCATACACATTCAAGCGGACCTTGATTAAAATAGCGGCTGTATAAAAAGGTAAATATGAGCTGCAGCGCAACTAATGCCGTTGCAACTAACCAATAGTCAATACGATCAAAACTGAGCACCCAGTGGGTAAATAGCACTTTATATAACAACAGTTGTATGAGTGTTTGGCTAATATATAAAGTAAATGCTAAGCGCCCTGCTTGTTGAATAAGCGTGCCGACGTGTGCGCTGTTATTGCAAAATTTAACAATTAAATGAATATACAGCGTAGCCATACCTAGGGCCGCAAACATATTTACAAATTCTTGCACCCCATATCCTAAACTGCCATTAAGCTGTGATGCATAAAGCCTGAGTCCACAAAAAACAAGGGTCATTGCACCGCAAACTATTAATTGCTGAGTAGTTAAGCCTTTACTAAAAACGTCTTGTTTATATAAATAAATGCCAATGAGCATAAGGCCCACGCACATCCACATTGTCATTATTGGCACCATAACAAGCATCAATGTGTTCATGGCGAGGTTACTAATAAAGTAATCAATATAGTGTGGGTTATATAAATCTATAAACTGTGCTGAATCACGGTAAATCACTTCATCGGGTACGCTAGATACAATAAGCACAGTAGCTACACCCGATAACAAAATAAACTCAAGTCCTCTTTTTAAAAGAACAGTGCTATCACTCTCTAAATATTTAATAACAAACCAGCCAGATACACCGTAAACAAACAAAATATCACCTGCCCAAAGTAAAAAGCCATGTGCTAAACCAAAGAGGATTAACCAATAGAGCCTACTTTTTAACTGCACCTCAGATTTGTAACGTTGCCACTGAATGTAAAGCCCAGCACCAAAAAGCAAACTAAACAGTGTTCTAAAACGCCCGTCTACAAACAAGCTGCTAAAGGTGCGAATAATTGAGTCGCTAACAGGAGGATTAGTTAAAGAGGTATACCCGTATTCAAAAAGGCCGAAGGCATAAGCATTCATGTAAACTAGGCCAAGTACGGCAACGCCGCGAATAAAGTCCATATTATAATTGCGCATTAAAGCTATTATCCGTTAAATATTATTCTTATAACTGTCAGCCCAATCGACTGACTGCTGGTAAAGTGGAGGAAGTATAGCACTGTCTATATTTAGCAAAAGTACAGCTTGTTCAAGTGCCCACCAGCTTCCTGTTTCGTATGCTTTAACAACGTTTAAAATATAATAAAGTGTGTTTTTATCCCCTAATAATGCCGTTTTTATTTCATCAGGGAAAGGTAGTTTTTCAACAAGCAAGCTCATTGGTTGATCAAGGATTGCATCTAGCAGTGAAAATAACCCAGTTAAAAATGCTTCGCCTGACTGGCTCTTATTAACCTTTTTTGCTAACAACTCACAAAAACGAGCACGTACAACACACACTTGCATTAGCTCTGCAGGCTTTTTACCCGCTGTATGAGCAGTAACAATAAGGCTCACAAACTTTTTAAGGCGTTCATGGCCTAAATACACAAGCGCTTGCTTTAATGACGATATTTGGCTTTGTATAGGAAAAACACCGCTGTTAATTAAACGCAGTAATTTATATGCAAGTGCAGCATCAAGCTCAAACAGTCCAGATATAGCTTTTATATCTGGACTGTTTTTCATTATTTCGGTGTAAATAGCGACGACTAAACCATAATTATAATCAATGTCATTTTGTTTGATCATGGTAGGTTTTGCAAAAAAATAGCCTTGAAAATAATCAAACCCCATATCAAAGGCGAGCTTATAGTCTTCTTGCGTTTCTATTTTTTCGGCTAGTATTTTTATTTGTTTATGCGTTTGTAACTTATTAATTATGGGCTGTATTTCGCTAAGAGGTGTAATTGCAATATCAAATTTAATGAGCTTCACAAGCTTTAAAAAACGATCCCACTGTGGTTTATATACAAAGTCATCGAGTGCGAGTTTGTAGTTACTATGAAACAAACCTCGGCACAGTTCATAGTTATCGTCGGTGGGTTCTATGGTTTCGAGTAACTCAATCACAACGTCTTGGCATGGTAGGAAAGCACATAAATCGAGCTTTAATGATTCTGGTCCTATATTAATAAGCGCTTTTTTGCCTGATGTAATATGGCGTGTACCTAAATTTAATTGATTTTCCATAATAAGCCTTGCTGTTGCTTGGCCTTCTGCAATATCTGGAAAATAATTTTTTGGACTATCACGAAAAAGTAGCTCATAGGCTACTACTTTTTTACTTCGATTGAATATTGCTTGCCTTGCAACAAATACAGACACATTACCTACTTCTTAGTTTTTATATAATACTAAGTAATTAAACCCTAAGCAGATACATTTGTCACTAAACTTTAAAGTACAGCAACGATTTACCGGTATAAGGTTGTTATATAATCAGTTGCCACTTGTGGCCACGAAAAACGCATTTGCTCTGCGCTGTGCTTAATTTTATGCCACTTTTTAGGATTTTGCTTTTTAATTAAGAGAGTTTCGTCTAAACAGCTAATTAAATTACGCGTTTGCGTTGCTAACGTATCTCCATTAAAGCTAAAACCATTTTCGTGGTGTTTAACAGTATCTTTTAATCCACCAACACTGTGTACTAAACACGGTTGCCCGGCACGCATTGCTAGCATTTGGCTAATCCCACAAGGTTCAAACGAGCTTGGCATTAAAAATAAGTCACCTAGCTGATACATTAAATCGCCAACACCTTGACCATAACCCTTCAAAAATAAAAGATTAGAATTACGCGCCATTGCTTTGGTAAATATGCTTTCGAGTTCTTTGTCGCCCGAACCTAAAACAATGAGTCTGCCGTTATATTCATTAATAACTTGGCACACTTTATCAATAGCTAAAGCCTCATTAACCTGCTGGCACAATAACAACACTTTTTGCTCTGTAAGTCGGCCAACGCTTGTGATTAATGGGCCATTATTAACCGTTGCTTTAAATTGCTGTAGTCGTTGGTGCGCAATATAGTAGCCGCTTTGTAACTGCTCGCTATTTGCCATCCAAGTAAATAAAGTGTTCTCGGCTTGGCTATAAAAATCAGCGAGAGTTGCTCCTTCAAGTGCATTGCTTGGATATTCGCAGCCATTTAAAATACCGACAAGCTTACCTTGGCTTGCTGCATTTTGCAGATCTTGCTCAAGCCCTTCGCCACCAAAAAAACCATGCTCGTAATTACTAGGTTCAAGAACCTCTTGGCTGTAGGTTGGTGATACAACATGTATTTTATCGCACAGATTTATTGCACTGCGCATAGGATTAAAGCAATGAGGGTAACGCGGGTCGCATAGTTGCTGGCCATTATAACTAAGTGACGGAAACCACGCCTCTAAGCTTGAGTCGTCGTGTTTAAAAGGTCTTATACCTTGCAGTGCAATATTATGCACTGTGTAGGCAATGGGTAAGGTATTAAGTGAGCTATAACGTGGCTCAAACTTAAGTAAAACTGCAACGCAGGCGCTGTGCCAATCATGCAAATGTAGCGCTGTAGGGCGCTTTAATACACCTTGTAATAATGCTTCGCAGACAGCTGCATTAAATAAAGCAAATTTTGTCGCATCAGTTGCAAAAGGCCTCCCCGGTGCATCGTTACAATATACACTGCCTGATTCACTAAATAGCGGGTGGCTAATAACAATTTGGCTTACATTATTTTGGGCTTGTTGTACTTTAAAAATGGTTAATACATGGGGTTGAGCATTAAATGCAACGGTTACTTCACCTATATAAATACGCTCAAGCGGCTCAAACCCGTAGTCAGGAATAACAACGTCAACCGTTATACCTTGCTTTGCGAGCGCCCTTGGGGCATCGCGTACTACATCTGCCACACCGCCTACTTTTGCGCCTGGTAACGCGTCATTTTCTGCTGCAACCATTAATACATGCATTAATTTACTACTTCCTTTAACCTGTGTGGGCTTGCTCATAAATGAGCAAGCTTTGTTGTCGTGCTTAATATTTAACGTGTTTTACGCTAGCTTTTTATTCTCACGCGCTTGGCGCTCTAACTTTTTTGCAAGCTCAGTGAGCATATCACGAGTAACAAGAACGATGCCTTTCTTAGATACTCTAAAGCCGTTTTCTTCATCTGTTTTTTTGTCAAAACCGATTTCGAGACCTGCCGGTATTTCACAGCTCCTATCTATAATCGCACGCTTAATTTTACAACCTCGATTTATAACCGCACCGGGTAAAATTACCGACTGCTCAATGGTACAAAATGACCGAACGTGGACATTAGAAAACAAGAGTGACTTTCTAACCGCAGAGCCCGAAATAATACACCCACCCGACACAGTTGAGTCTAATGCCATACCGCGCCTATCTTCGTCATCAAAAATAAACTTTGCAGGTGGTAGTTGCTCTTGATATGTCCATATTGGCCACGTTGGGTCGTATAAATCAAGTTGTGGTTCTGGCATTACCAATTCCATATTAGCCTCCCAGAACGAATCTAGCGTACCTACATCGCGCCAATAAGGCTGCCCTTCTTGGTTTGGATCTCTAAATGGGAAAGCAAATACATTATGCTCTTCTATAATTGCTGGAATAATATCGTGACCAAAATCTCGGCCAGAACCTTCGTTTTCAGAATCTTTTTTAAGTTGCTCAAACAAAAATTCAGTATTAAAAATGTAATTCCCCATTGATGCTAAGCACGTACCTGGCTTGCCAGGTACGGAGCTAGGCATTGCTGGTTTTTCATCAAAACGACACACTCTGTTTTCTTCATCAACGGTCATTACACCAAACGTATCTGCAGCTTCTTCAACAGGCACTTCAATACAACATACCGTCATATCTGCGCCCTTTTGCACATGTTCAGCCAATAGAGCACCATAGTCCATACGGTACACATGATCTCCAGACAAAATCATCACATATTTAGGAAGCTCGTGGCGAATAATATCTATGTTTTGAAAAACAGCATCTGCGGTCCCACAGTACCAATCATCACCTTGGCGCTGAGATGCAGGTAGTATTTCAACCGACTCTCCTAGCTCTTTTTTAAAGTGCCCCCACGCTCGGTTTACATGACGTATTAATGAATGTGATTTATATTGTGTAGCAATACCAACACGTCTCACACCCGAGTTAATACAGTTTGATAGTGGAAAATCGATAATCCGATGTTTACCACCAAAGTAAACTGCTGGCTTTGCTCGCCAATCGGTTAGCTCATGCAGGCGAGAACCGCGTCCGCCTGCCAGTATTAACGCGTAAGTTTCTCTGGTTAGGCTACTTATGTAGCGATTTGCATAATTGGGCATAATACTCTCTCCATTTAGTCTAGGCTGTTAGTGGCATGGCTTTTAGTTGTCGTTAAGTCTGTTTCACTAATATTGAGGGGTTCTAAATGCCAAATGTCTTCACTGTATTGGCTTATGGTTCTATCACTTGAAAACATTCCACTGGCTGCCGTATTTAAAATACTCATTTGTGTCCAGTAGGTTTGATCTGCGTAAGCTTTATCAACTTCTTTTTGAGCTGCTACATAACTTTCAAAATCGTGCGCAACAAGCCATGGATCGTGCGGGCTCTTAATTGCATTTGTAATATCGTCAAATAAGCATGGTTCAAACAAGTTAAAATGGCCGCTTTCGAGTAGTTGCATTACATTATTTAAATCGCTATTTTGCGCGATTAAATGCTCAGGATTGTAACGTGACTTAATATCATCAATTTGATGCGCTTGTGCCCCAAACAAAAAGAAGTTGTCTGCACCAACGGCGTCTCTAATTTCAATGTTTGCACCATCCAGCGTGCCGATCGTCAATGCACCATTCATCATAAACTTCATGTTGCCAGTACCAGACGCTTCTTTGCCTGCGGTAGATACTTGTTCTGACAAATCGGTTGCAGGACAAATCACTTCCATAGCGGTTACATTGTAATTAGGTAAAAAGGCGACGCGTAAATACGGGGCCGCTAACGGATCTTTATTTATAACCTCTGCCACGTTATTAATAAGCTTAATAATTTTTTTAGCCATGTAATAACCCGGTGCTGCTTTACCGCCTAATAACACACAGCGAGGAACAAGCCCTTGGGTATCACCACGGCGAATACGGTCATATAAATGAATCACATGAAGTATGTTTAATAGCTGACGTTTGTATTCGTGGATACGTTTTACTTGTACGTCAAACATCATCGATACGTCAAAATCAACATCGCAGCGCGCCTTAACTAAATCAACTAAACGCTGTTTGTTTTCGCGTTTAGCATTTTGCCATTGCTCATGAAATGCTTTGTCATCGTAAAAGCGACGTAGGTCGCTAATTGTTGAAAAGTTTTTAACCCAGTCATGACCAATTTTTTCGCTGATTAATTTACTTAAAACGGGATTACAATGTGCAAGCCAACGTCTTGGTGTAACACCATTTGTTTTGTTATTAAACTTATCTGGCCACAGTGCGTAAAACTCTTTAAATAAACCCGCTTTTAACAGTTCGGTATGCAGTGCTGCTACGCCATTTACAGAGTAACTACCTACAATGGCTAAGTAAGCCATACGAATTTGCGGCTCATCGCCCTCTTCAATCAACGACAATGCACGCTGTTTATTAACATCACCCGGCCATTGCTGTGCAACTTGTGCTAAAAAGCGTGCGTTTATCTCGTAAACTATTTCTAAAATGCGTGGTAATAATTTTGAAAACAACGAGACAGACCACTTTTCAAGCGCTTCAGGAAGTAGCGTATGGTTTGTGTAGGCCATTGTTTTAGTCGTGATTTGCCAAGCATCGTTCCAATCAAGTTCGTAATCATCAATTAAAATACGCATCAGCTCTGCAACAGCAATACTTGGATGTGTATCGTTTAACTGAAAAACATGAAAATCAGCAAAGTCGCTAAAGTTCTCGCCATGTTGGGAAACCCACTGATCAACTACGTCTTGAATACTCGCAGATGATAAAAAGTATTGTTGGCGCAATCTAAGTTCTTTACCATTTTCGCTGCTGTCGTTTGGGTACAGCACCATGGTAATTTGTTCAGCTAGGTTTTTTTGTGCGACGGCTTCTGAGTAACTGCCTGCATTAAATTCGGTCAAATTAAATTCATCTGTCGCTTCTGATTTCCATAAGCGTAGCGTATTTACAATATTGTTTTTATAACCTGGAACAGGTACATCGTAAGGTACAGCTAATACATCTTGTGAACTCATCCATTGACGATGCTCTCGGCCGAATTTATCTGTGTAACTTTGCACGTAGCCGCCAAATTTCACACGTTTTGCATGTTCTGGCGCGCTTAGCTCCCATGGGTGCCCTTCGCGCAGCCAGTTATCTGGTTGCTCAATTTGGTTACCATCTTTAATTGATTGGTTAAACATGCCGTATTCGTAACGAAGGCCATAACCAATGACAGGTAACGCTAGACTTGCACAGCTATCTAAAAAACAAGCAGCTAGGCGGCCTAAACCACCGTTACCTAAACCTGCGTCGTGCTCGGCATCTTCAAGCGTTTCTAGTGTTGTGCAGTATTCTTGTAATGCAGCAGCAACTTGGTCGTCTAAATCTAGGTTTAGTATTGCATTACCCAGCGCACGTCCCATTAAAAACTCAAGAGAAAGGTAAGCCGTTTTACGGCGTTTCTCTTGCTTAATTTGTTGATTCGTTTCTCTGCAGCGGGCAACAAGTCTGTCGCGAATAGTCAGCGCTAAAGCATGGTATAAATACAGTCTTGATTCGCCGACCTTATCGCGACCTAGGGTATAATAAAAATGCCGTGTTAAGTCATCTTTAAGCGTACTTTCATCTATAACAGGACCTTCTTGCCAGCCCTTTACTACACACACTTGTTCACTTTGTTTAGCCATGACTTACATCCTCTAAATTAGCACTAAAAACCCAACTACTTTGTGCTGAAATTTCAACCATCGCATCTTCATTACTACTCACAGATGCATTATTTACACTTGATAAAACCATTTGCCACGGCGCATTAATAGGCGAAGGCGGCATTTGGCAAAAAACTGTTTTTTTACTGGCATTAAATACCATCAGTAATGCATGATTATTTTGCTTATCAAGTAAGCTATACATTAAAAACTGTCTGGTATCTTCATGCCAATGAGCGTCGGTCATGGTTTTACCTTGTTCAGTAAACCACTTAACGGTAAAACGCTCGTCTATATCATCTAAAAATACACTGTGTTTGAACGCGCTGTGCGCGCGTCTAATTTTTAAAGCATCATCAATAAATCGTGTTAGCGAATGATTAAGTTGAGAATCTTTCCAGGCAAGCCAGCTAGTGCGATTATTTTGGCAATAAGCATTGTTATTACCCCCTTGAGAGTGCGCCATTTCGCTGCCAGCGGCAATCATGGGTACACCTTTTGAGAGTATTAAAGTAAGTAAAAAGTTCTTTTGTTGTTGCAAACGCAGTGCGTTTATTTTTGAGTCACTGGTAAAGCCTTCTACTCCACAGTTGAACGAGTGATTTGCACTGTGCCCATCTCTGTTTTGCTCACCATTAGCTTCGTTATGCTTTTCTTCATAACTCACTAAATCGGCAAGCGTGAAACCATCATGACTCGTTATAAAGTTAATGCTATTAAGTGGTCCACGTTGGCTATGCTCAAAAATATCAAACGATCCATGCAAACGTTTTGCAACGTTGGCAATAATGCCCGTTTCACTTTGCCAAAAACGTCTAATTACATCGCGGTATTGATCGTTCCATTCTCGCCATGGCGGCGGAAATGCCCCAAGCTGATAGCCACCAGGACCTATATCCCAAGGCTCACTTATTAGCTTAACCTTATTCAGCACAGGGTCTTGGGCTACTGCTTGTAAAAAAGTATGTGCAGAGCTAAAGCCGGCTTTTGAGCGCCCTAAAATGGTCGCTAAATCAAACCTAAATCCATCAACTCCCATTACCTCAACCCAATAACGAAGGCTATCAAGTACAAGTTGCAGTGTTTTAGGGTGATCAATATTTATGGTATTCCCACAGCCGGTATCGTTTATATATACATTAGGCTGACCCTCTACTGTGCGGTAATACGCTAAGTTATCAAAGCCTCTTAGCGATAATATAGGGCCATCCGCCCCCGCCTCTGCTGTATGGTTATAAACAACATCTAAAATAACTTCTATGTCGGCAGCATGAAGCTCGCGCACCATTTGCTTAAACTCGTTTATATCGTCGTTTACCAAATAGTCTTTATGGGGCGTAAAAAAGTTAAGCGTGTTGTAACCCCAGTAGTTTTGCAAACCTTTCCCTGTTAAAAATTGCTCACTAATAAAAGAATGAACAGGCAAAAGCTCAACGGCTGTAACACCAAAGCTTTGTAAGTGTTCAATAAAGCTTGGGTGGCTTAACCCTAAAAACTTCCCTTGTAGAGATTTGGGAATTTTAGGATGACGACACGTTGTACCTTTGACATGGCACTCGTAAATAACCGTGTTTGACCAACGGTGATTAGGCTTTTTATGCGTATACAACGTAGGAGCCGCTACTTTTGATTTAGGTATATCAATCGCATTATTTACAGTGCTTTTAGTACCGATTGGCATTTGCCCGTAATGGCGTTCACTCCAAGTAAACTCGCCAAACAAGTCTTTTGCATATGGGTCTATCAGCAGCTTATTTTCGTTAAACAGTTGACCATTTTTAGGGTTATATTCACCCTCAACTCTAAAACCATAAAGCGCACCGGCGTTTAATGGCGAAATATGAATACTCCAAATACCCCCTTCGTTGATATTCATCGCCATTTTTAGAATTTCTGAATGGCCACTTTTATCAAACAGGCATACATAAGCTTGGCTTGCCCCAGGCGCATAAAGCGCGAAGTTGACCCCATTATCAATAACACTAGAGCCAAGTGGTTCTACATTACCGGGTGCTACATCAAATCGGTTACTCATCATCAACCTTTTGTAAATAAATAGTAGTTAAGCCACCAATGGCAATTGAAATACTGTGTTTAAAACCATGATTTGATTCGTTTATTGCCTGAACTATCTGCGATGAATCTTTAGTTACCTCAACGCCAGAGCCAAAAAACTGAGTATCGTCTGTATTTAAAACAACTTTATAACGCCCTTTACTCGGTACGCCAATAACGTAGTTTTCATAGGATGCGGGGGTAAAATTAGCAATAACAACCACAAAGTTTTTTGCGTTTTTAGCATAGCGAACAAAGCTTAAAATGCTCTGCTGATTATTATTGTTATCTATCCAGGTAAAACCAGCCGCGCTCGAATCTAGCTCATACAACGCAGGTTGGTTTTTATAAACGGTATTGAGCGCTTTTACGGTGTGCTTTATACCGCTGTGGCTTTGGTGCTCAAGTAAATGCCAATCGATAGAATGATCGTGTCCCCACTCTTTTCGCTGCGCAATTTCACCGCCCATAAATAAGAGTTTTTTACCCGGGTGTGCCCACATAAATGCGTAATAAGCGCGTAAGTTTGCAAATTTTTGCCAATCATCGCCTGGCATTTTTTCAATTAACGAGCCTTTACCGTGTACTACCTCATCGTGGCTTAATGGCAATATATAGTTTTCACTAAACGCGTATACCATCGAAAAAGTCATTTCGTGATGATGATGCTGACGATAAAGCGGGTCGTGCTGCATGTAATGCAAACTATCGTTCATCCAACCCATGTTCCACTTATAACCAAAGCCTAAACCGTTGTGCTCAACACTTTGGGTGACACCCGGCCATGCTGTTGACTCCTCAGCCACCATCATAATGCCTGGGTTGTTTTTATAGCTGCGCATATTGACTTGCTTTAGGCACTCAATTGCACCTAAGTTTTCACGCCCGCCGTAGCAATTAGCAACCCACTCGCCTTCTTTTCGGCTGTAATCTAAATACAACATAGAAGCTACGGCATCTACACGCAGGCCATCTAAGCCAAATTGATGTAGCCAATACATAGCATTTGATATTAAAAAGCTTTTAACTTCAGGACGGTCGTAGTTATAAATGTAGGTATTCCAATCAGGATGAAACCCTTGGCGTTTATCAGCATGCTCATATAAATGAGTGCCATCGAATCGATGTAAGCCATGCGGATCACTGGGAAAATGCCCTGGCACCCAATCAAGTAAAATACCTAAATTAGCTTTGTGGCACTGCTCTACAAAGTATTTAAAGCTGTTGTAGTCGCCAAAGCGGCTGGTAGGTGCAAATAATCCAACAGGCTGATACCCCCACGAACCATCAAACGGGTATTCACTTATTGGCATAAGTTGCAGGTGAGTAAAATTCATTTCAAGAGCGTAGCTAACGAGTTTGTCGGCAAGCTCTGTGTAACTTAAATAGCGGTTGTTTTCAGCGCGTTGCCATGAGCCTAAATGCACTTCGTAAATACTAATTGGTGCATCAATATGGTTACGCTTCTGTCTGTTTTGAAGTGCCTGTTCGCCAAGCTTTATAGGTTCTGGTTTATACTGCAGTACACTTGCAGTGCCAGGGGCTTGTTGCATTTTAAATGCATAGGGGTCGGCTTTTTCGAGTACTTCTCCACTTTGAGCGGTAATAGCAAATTTGTAGCACATGTCGGCTTTAAGGCCTGGTACGAATAACTCCCATACACCACTTGCAGGATGAAAACGCATAAAGTGGCGATTAGCTTGCCAAAAATTAAACTCACCTATAATAGAGACACTTGCAGCATTAGGCGCCCATACACAAAAGCGCACACCCTCTACATTTTGTTGAGTGCTAAAATGTGCACCAAAATGAGAGTACGCATGTTCAAGGCTGCCTTCGTTAAATAAATACATTGCCTCTGCATCAAGTGTGCTTTCAAAGCTGTATTCATCATAAAAGGTAGTGCTGCTATTTGTGTACTGAGCAATGCATTGATAAGGCGCAGTGGGCAGCGCATCAACTTTGACTATAAATAAGTCACTTTGTTGGTAGCGCTGCGCCTTAATACTTTTATTGTTTAATGTAACACTCACACTTATTGCACAAGGTAAGTAAAAACGAATTTCAACCTCAGCATCCGTTTTATGTGCCCCTAAAAAGCTAAATGGGTCTTTAAATCGTCCTGTATTTAATGCATGCACCTGTGCATCGTAACTATTTTCATTAGTTGTACTGCTCATTTAACCTTTCCTTATTGAATCGATAGCAGCTAAAAGTGAGGCATTTTTGGTAAAAATTTCTTCACTGGTATGCGTTAATACACGTCGCCAATTAGGATATTCTTTGTCTGTCCCGGGGATATTAACCGGATACTTCTGCTCATCTAAATCATCTATTTGTATTGCAAATAAACGCGATTGAGAACCCGCCAAACATAATGCTAGTGCGTTATATACTTCGACTGAATTACTATGTAATAAAAGCTCGGTTGTATTGGTATGGCGATTAATAAATCGTAGTATCCTATGTTGCTCTTCTATTCGTTGTTGCTTTAATTGCTCGTATTCATTGCAAGTAATAAGCTTGTATTGTTGCTTAATATTTAAATCAGCATGCTGCCACCAACCTGTAAATGGCGGTACATCATGATTGGCTATCATTAACAAACACTGTGTTGCTAGCTCATCAGTCGATAAAAACTCACCACTGTGTTGTTTTTCAAAATAAAATAAGCTGTTAGAAAAAATACCGCTAGATGCCAAAGCCTGCCTTACCTCTGGCGGCACAACGCCTAAATCTTCTCCAATAACAATACTCTGATTAATATGTGATTCAATTTTTAAAATGGCGAGTAAGTGCTCAAACGGGTAGTAAACATAACAGCCATCTTGTTCACCATTGCTTTCAAAGCACCACCATAGGCGCCTAATAGCCATTACGTGGTCAATTCTAAGTCCACCTACATTTTGCATGTTTGCGCGAATGAGCGAGCGATAGAATTGGTAGTGATTATTACTAAGACTTTGAGGATTTAGTGCTGGAAGCCCCCAGTTTTGGCCAGCTTCGGCCCATGGATCTGGTGGAGCACCTACACTTGCACCTTGGCTAAACAGTGGCTTTTGATTTTTAAACTCGGCCCCATCACCCGCACAACCAACAGCTAAATCATTTATTAAGCCAATAGCCATACCTCGCTCTGCACAACTTTGTTGACACAGTGCCAATTGCGTATGCGCTTGCCACTGCAGGTAATAATCAAATGTTAAGTTATCTGATTCGAGGGTATTTAACGTAGTTGAATGAGTATTACAAAAATCAGTAAACGCTTGGCGACGCTCATCACTTGCCGTTAATTCAAACTGATTATAAAGCGCTTCAAATAACGCATACTTTATATGGCTTACATTTTCATAATCTATAAATTGATCATTACTTTTTATAAGTGTAATTACATCGTCTCGTTGCATGAGGTCATGTAGAACTGCGTTATTTTGTGCGTCTTCGCTTAATACTATAGAAATATAAAGAGGGTTTAATAAAGCCCGACTACTAGGGCTATAAGGGCTTGCACGCTCTGGCATATCAGCAAATAACAAATGCAGTGGATTAAGTAATATGTAATCCATATTTTGCGAGCTACATAATTTTGTAAGCGTTAGTAAATCGTCAAAATCGCCAATACCTAAATGCGCTTTATTTTTTAATGTGTAAAGCTGAATAGATAACCCTGTGCGCTTTGTGTCTTCAACTTGATAGACTTGCTCAGGCACGCACCAAATTTGTGTAATAGCGTGTTGCTCACCTACCTGAACATTGGCGTCATGATAGCCAATTGGCATATTATCTATGGGTAGTGCCAGCTCAATATAGCGAACGCCATGTAAGTAATATTCACCTGTAACTGCCAAATTATAAAGGTTCTCAACCGCTATATTAATCCCAAGAGAAGGGACATTAATGTTGGCGGCTAAATACTGCTGACGTTCGTCTATACGAAGCTTTAAAGCGCATTTTTTTTGGTCAACCAAACTCACACTAGGTACTAAATCCAGCCAAAGCGATGCATCTAAATCATAAGTTAGTTGAGTTATTTCGGCTTCGTTATTTGTATCAACACCGCAACATTGCAAAGCACGTTTACGCGTGTCTTCGCTAAAAAACACCTGTTCACCTGTATACTTAGTGAATTCAAAGCCAATACCATGCAGGTAAAACAACTGCGAAAGAGCATCCATTGAATCGCCTTAATTAATGCGTTGAGTATTTACTATGCTGTTTTCTGTGCCAAATGTATTGCCAATATAACCATCAGCTTGGTGGTCGTTATCCCAAATGTCTCCATTTATTAAATAACGAAAGTGAAATTGTTGATCGATAGGTAAGCGTTGTTTAAATTTAAACACACCTTGTTTTTTATTAAGCTTCATTGGCACAGGTTGCCAATCATTAAATTCGCCTAATAAGCAAACTTCTTCTGCCTCTGGATGAGAAAATTCAAAGGTTACTTCAGCTTCATCTTTTGTTTTAAAAAAACGTTTATTTAACATAGCAGGCTCCAACTAAACCAAAAAGGGTACTTAATCTTTGCCACAGGCCATACAACTAAACAAAAAGGCGATGTGGATTCCATTCAAAATCATTAAACACGTTGTAAGTTAACCAAAACTTTATTTACGCATTATTACAGTGCAACAATTCATTTTTTCTGCACTTAAAAAGTGCGGTTAGTATATAAACAATCTTTTTTAAAAAGCTCAGTAGTACAGAGCAATATTTGAACCAACTAAGCGTACATCACATATTATTTATTTAATCGAATTTAAAGTTAAATAATCCAAAAGTATTGCCTAAATTTATAAAATTCTTTTGTTCTGTACTTTCATCAGCGATAATACACAGCATCTTAATACTCTGAAATATCATAATTTTCATGTTGAAAAAAAGCATTTTAATAACTATAGCCATCATCTTTTTAATAATAGCCACACTTGTTGGTTCTTCAATCTATACCCTTTATAGTAAAAAAGAAATCTCAGTTGATCCTAAATTAAAAGAAATCTCAGGTATTGAATTTGATAAACAAAAACGTCTATGGGCTATTAACGACGGAGGCAACGAACCCAAGCTTTACCGCCTTAACAAAGATGGTTCTATTGCCAAAGAAATTTTGGTTGAAAACGCTAAAAACATTGATTGGGAAGACATGACCCAAAACAAATTTGGGCACTTTTTTTTAGGGGATTTTGGTAATAACAAAAATGATCGTAGATGGCTCACTATTTATAAAATAGAAAACCCTATAGATATAAAAACAAACACAACCCAAGCCGAAATAATTAAGTTTACCTACCCTGAAATGGATGGCAGTCCAATAAAACCCAACGACCGAAATTTTGATTTAGAAGCATTTGTAGCACTAGGTCGTCATTTATATTTATTTACTAAAAACCGCACTGAACCTTTCGATGGTATTACTAAAGTGTATAAAGTGGGCGATCATGCAGCAAATTTTGATGCTGAGCTAATTGACTCTTTTAAAACGTGTACCACGCTTGAAAAACTATGCTGGATAACCTCTGCGGCGCTCAGCCCCGATCGTAAAAAATTAGTCTTACTTGATTCAACAAGTCTTTGGTTATTTGAAAACTTTGAAGGTGATAAGTTTTTCTCTGGTGATGTATCAAAAATAGACTTAGGGATTGTTACTCAAAAAGAAGCAGTCACCTTTTTTGATGACAACACGATTGTATTTACAGATGAAGAGTTTAAAGGCATAGGCGGTAATGCTTATTTTATAAAGCTTGATAAAGCCAAAAAAGAAGTTATAAGAAAAAAACCTATTTCAGAAAAAACACTTCCATAGCATATAGTTAGCTAAGCTGAAGCATTAAAGCTTAGCTAACTTATGTGAAAGGTAATGAGTTAATTACTCTTTGCGTTTGACGAATGAAGTGCTTTTTCTACATCAACTCCTAAAATTAACACTCCAATATGACTATTATTATCATCTAAAACAGGAAAACTTAGCTGAACTTGAAAATGATGTGTTGATGCATCATATGTGACGCTATCAAAGTTAAAATCTTTTGACTGTTTAAATATTTTAGTAAACTTATTTTCATCTCCTTGCCAGTAGTCACTGGTTAGCTTACTAATAGCGATGTTTTTTCCTTGGTTATCAGTCAATATTAGCTCAGTAACAACACCTTTAAATTGTAATTGCCATTTTTTAAATACTTTAGATAACGGTAAATTAAGCATAGTTAACCCATCAGGGTGCTCAACTTGTTTACTTTCTTTTATCCATAGCCGGTCTAGTTTTTTAATTTCAGATTCACTTAAGGGAGACTCATTACTTATTTGAACTTGTTCTACTAAACTAGGTAAGTTTAGTAAGGTTTTAGCACTACTGGACAACCTATCAAGTATTTGCTTTTCTTCACTTTTTGATAGTGAAAATGGAGCCTGCGCGCAAGTATTTATATTTTCATCAAACTGCTGCATAAATTTAGGGAAGCGTTTAATAAGTGAATGCGAAGCAAATAATCCCAAAGGCACATACCTAAAAAATTCTCTTTGATACTCATCTTCATTAATGCCTAGCTTAGAGGCTGCTAATTCAAAATCGTCTAAATCAAGTAGAATTCTATCAATCCGCTTATGGTGCATAACATTTACTATTTCTTCTAATGAATTTACTTCTACCTCAGCAATAATATTCTGAGTTTTAAACCAATTAGCCTGATAACTCCCTCTTACTGCACCATAACGCATTTTATTTTTTGGTTTATTAATGCTCTCTGGATGAGTAAACCAGTACCAGCTTTCTAAAAAGATGGGGGATGATATGCGCCCATAGGCCTTCATTTCAGGCATTAAATGAGTTGTGAAATAACCATCTAAGCGGTCTAACTTTACTTCTCGACGTGCACGTAACCATGGCAAGGTTTGTAGCTGAAAAGGGGCTCCCATTTCAAATAAAATACACTCAACTTGGTTGACTGCATTATCAGGTGCAGTGGTGGGTAAGTTTGTTCCAAACTGAAGAGGCTCAGTTAAACCCAATAAGAGGGTAAAAAAATATGCAGGCATAATCCATTACTAAATATTGTACAAATTAAAATGAGTATAGTCATGCATATTAAAAAAGCATAAATTCTCCTTACAAAATTTTGTATCTTATCAATGGCTTCAATATTTAAATCTATGCTCTACTGCTATTAGCTTATAAAAAGTACACTTAAATATTTAAATTAATGCATTTATATCTAGGGTCTGTTGATCTTTGAGGATTAAAATCCGTTCAAACTAGGCGCTATTTAATCGCGGCGCGAGATTTGTAACCTAGTGCGCTCGATAACTGCTCCTGCGTTGCTCTAATGGCTTACATCCATGTAAGAATAAGTAAAAACCGAGCAAAGCTTCCGCGTCTTGCTCACGGCCCTTACCTGCATCCATGCAGGCAACAAAGAGTAAATAGCTCCTAGGAAGAACCCTTTGAGCAGCGCCTGTTTGGCATTAATGCTACGTTATCGCCCATTTATGGGGAGTAACTACACTGCATAGGCTCTGCCTTGCCTGAATACTAAACAGGCTACTGAAAATTCAACCTTGAAAGATCAACAAACCCTAGCCTTTCTATTACTTACCTAAAGTATACCGAGTGTTCACTTAACGACTAAAACAAAAAACTCACTGACTCTAGCGCTTAAATTTAGTTTCTAAAATAACAGAAGATGTTGTGCGCTCTACTCCATCAAGATTACCTATATCGTCTAGCAAATGACTCAATTGCTCTAGGTTTTGCGCTTGTACTACAGCAATTAAATCAAACTCACCACTTATGGCGTAAAGCTGCGAAATTGCATCAATTTGTTTAAGCTCGATATTTGTTTTAGTTGTTAATTTTTGCCTTACTTTTATAGACACATGAGCTGATACCATTTTACTGAGGTAGTCGTCACCATAATCAACGCTATAGCCTTTAATTACGCCCGTTTCTTCTAGTTTGAGCATACGGCTTTGTACCGTTGAACGAGATAAGTCAAGCATGCGAGCAAGATCAGAAATACTCGCTCTAGCGTTTGTTTTTAGTACAGAAAGTAGCTTTTCATCTTGTGGAGTTATCATAATGGTTATTTTCTTCGTTATTTTGTCTTTTATTTTAATCATTTTTCACAAAATAGCACTGCAATTTTAATAGCTAACCTTCGATAATGACCTCTACAAGAAATAATAACGTGTTTGCTGAAGAATAAAGGCTATATTCTTCTTTGAGTTAGCAACTAATCTTTTATCTAAGCCCATTAAATTTAGGTGTAAAAATGCAAGTAACAAGAGACTTATTTAACGACGTAATGGTACCAAACTATAATCCATCAGCAATCATTCCAGTTCGTGGTGAAGGTTCACGCGTTTGGGATCAAAATGATAACGAGTTTATCGATTTTGCTGGTGGTATTGCCGTTAACTGTTTGGGTCACTGTCATCCTGCATTAGTTAAAGCATTAAAAGAGCAAGGCGAAAAAATTTGGCATTTATCGAATGTTATGACTAATGAGCCAGCACTTCGTTTAGCTCAAAAAATGGTTGAAGCAACATTCGCTGATAAAGTTTACTTTGCAAACTCAGGCGCAGAAGCAAACGAAGCAGCCCTTAAGCTAGCGCGTCGTTATGCACTGGATGTATATGGCGCTGAAAAAACGCAAATTATTGCATTTAATAAAGGTTTTCATGGTCGCACATTCTTTACAGTAACTGTGGGCGGGCAAGCTGCATATTCTGACGGCTTTGGTCCTAAACCTGCTGACATAGTACATTGTGATTTTAACGATATAGCAGCATTTGAAGCGCTAATCAGCGATAAAACATGTGCTGTTATGATGGAACCATTACAAGGTGAAGGCGGTATTATTTCACCAACAGATGAATTTGCTAAAAAAGTACGTGAACTTTGTACTAAACATAACGCGTTACTTATTTTTGATGAAGTACAAACGGGTGTTGGTCGCACAGGCGATTTATACGCTTATGAAGGTTTAGGCGTTGTTCCTGACATTTTAACAACGGCAAAAGCATTGGGTGGTGGTTTTCCAATTGGCGCTATGATCACTCGTACACCAATTGCTGAGCATTTAAAAATTGGTACTCACGGTTCTACTTATGGCGGAAACGCACTTGCTTGTGCTGTAGCTGAAGCGGCATTTGATACAGTAAATACACCAGACGTACTAAACGGTGTTAAAGAGCGCGAGCAATTATTCCGTGACGGATTAAACGCAATTAACGAAAAATACAACGTATTTAGCGAAGTACGTGGTAAAGGCTTATTAATTGGCGCAGTACTAAATGATAAATTTGAAGGACGTGCACGCGACTTTTTAGTAGCAAGTGCTAATAATGGTTTAATGAACCTTGTAGCGGGCATGAATGTAATTCGCTTTACACCGTCTTTAGTTATCCCGTTTGAAGATATTAAAGAAGGCTTAGCGCGCTTTGAAAAAGCCGTTAGCGATGTAGTAAACGGTTAATATAGTTTAAATTAGCACGCCTACAGGCGTGCTATTGGAGCAAGCAATAAATGCAAGTATTACGTCCTATTACTGCCAATGATTTTGACGCGCTTAAACAAATAGCGATTGAATCCGGTCATGGGTTTACCTCTTTACCTGTGGACGATGCACAGCTTAAAGAAAAAATTGAACGTGCTGAAAAAAGCTTTGCCAAAAACATTAACCAGCCACTTGATGAAAGCTATTTATTTGTTTTAGAAGACAGTGAAACAGGTGACGTTATTGGCACAACCGCTATAGAAGCTGCGGTAGGTTTATCGGTGCCTTTATATCATTATCATTTAGGTAAAACAGTACACCACTCGCCTACTTTAAATGTATATAACACCGTTGATATTTTAAGCATGTGTAACGACTACACAGGCTGCTCTGAAATATGCACATTATTTTTGCGCGAAAATAGCCGCAAAGGTTTAACGGGTCGATTTTTATCGCGTTCACGCTTTTTATTTATGGCTCAGCATAGCGAGCGTTTTGCCGATACTGTTATCGCAGAAATGCGCGGTGTTAGCGACGAAGACGGCCATTCTCCTTTTTGGCAATGGCTGCAAGAGCACTTTTTTAGTATCGAATTTCCAGAAGCGGATCACTTAGTTGGCTTAGGCGATAAGGTATTTATTAGCGAGTTAATGCCTAAATACCCTATTTATGTGAACTTGCTTAGCAAAAAAGCCCAAGCAGTTATTGGGCATGTGCATGAAAAAACAAAACCTGCGCTAAAATTATTAGAAAAAGAAGGTTTTGAGCACAGAGGCTACGTTGACTTATTTGACGCAGGTCCAACGGTTGAAGCAAAGCTTGGTAATATTCGCAGCATTCGCGACTCTCAAGTTTGCCCTATTACTATTGGTGAGCTTGATCACATATCACAAAATAGCTCTGATACGCTGGCTGTATGTAATCAAGGCGTAAGTGGCTTTAGAGCAACATTTACCAAAGACGCACATTACAATCATGCAAAACATACTCTCGTCATTAGCCAAGATGTGGCTAAAGCACTTAATTTAAGTCAAGGAGATGCAGCGCGATTTTTCCGCCTGTAAATTATTTATGAATACACACCTAATTAATAACCAGTGGCATGTGGGCCTTGGTCCAGCATTTGAGTCAATCAATCCAAGTAATGGCGATGTGGTATGGCAAGGTAATGGCGCAAACGCCCAGCAAGTAGATTCAGCTATAAAAGCAGCCAGAGCAGCGCAGGTACAATGGGCAGATAAGCCGCTTGAAGAGCGTATAGCCATTCTTGAAAACTTCGCAGCTCAATTAAAAGAACACAGTGAAGAATTTGCGACCATAATTGCACGCGAAACAGGTAAGCCATTATGGGAAACCCGTACCGAAGTGGGCGCAATGACAGGCAAAGTAGCTATTTCAGTTAAAGCGTACCATGAACGTACCGGTACAACCGAAAACCCAATGCCAGGTGCAAAAGCGTTTATTAGACACAAACCGCATGGCGTTGTGGCTATTTTTGGCCCGTATAACTTTCCGGGGCATTTACCAAACGGGCATATTGTTCCTGCAATTTTAGCAGGCAACACCGTAGTATTTAAGCCATCAGAACTAACACCGCACGTTGCAGAATTCACCCTCTCACTTTGGTTAAAAGCGGGCTTACCAGCGGGTGTTATTAACCTTGTCCAAGGTGAAATTGAAACAGGCAAAGCGCTTGCTTCTCATAAAGATATAGATGGATTGTTTTTTACCGGTAGCTCAAACACAGGTCACTTACTACATAAGCAATTTGCAGGGCACCCTGGCAAAATTTTAGCACTTGAAATGGGCGGTAATAATCCTCTTATTGTAAAAGACGTGAGTGATGTAAGCGCTGCTGTGCACGATATTATTCAATCAGGCTTTATTACCTCAGGTCAGCGCTGTACGTGTGCACGCCGCTTATTTATTGAAAAATCGCTCAATGGCGATGCTATTTTAGAAAAGCTAATAAGCGCGACTAAAAACATAGTTGTAGACGACAGTTTTGCTACAGAGCAGCCTTTTATGGGTGCAATGATAAGCGAAAAAGCAGCACTGGGTATGGTCGCTGCGCAAAGTGAATTAGTGTCAAAAGGCGCGCAAATCCTTGTTGAACTTAAGCAATTAAAATCAGGCACCGGTTTTGTAAGCCCAGGCATTATTGATGTAACAAACATTACCGACATGCCAGATGAAGAGCATTTTGGACCGCTTATTAAAGTGTATCGTTACACCGACTTTGACAGCGCAATTATTGAAGCTAACAACACAAGCTTTGGCTTATCTGCAGGTTTACTTAGCGACAGTGAAGATGATTACACTCACTTCTTAAAGCGCATTCGTGCAGGGATTGTTAACTGGAACCGCCCTATTACGGGTGCCTCAAGTGCAGCTCCATTTGGCGGTATTGGCGCCAGTGGTAATCACAGAGCAAGTGCCTATTATGCAGCCGATTATTGCGCATACCCTGTAGCATCTGTTGAGTCAGACAAAGTGAGCTTACCGCAAACCCTAGCGCCAGGCTTGGTAATTGAATAAGCAATAAAACCAAAATTTTAGATTTAAGGATTTAACATGCATACTGATGTAAACACATTATTTGAGAGCCTTTGGAAAAACTACTTGAACGTAACACCATCGGCAGACAAAATTCATGACCTTTTAGGGTCAACGCAAAAAGATGACATTATTAACGATCATATTGCGCTGCGTACGTTTAATATTGAAAAAGTGGGTCTTGAAAAGCTCGCTGCTCACTTTTTAGCTATTGGTTACAAAGAATGTGGTGAGTACCACTTTGAAGCTAAAAAACTTTACGCAAAGCACTACGAGCATAGCGATCCTAATCAGCCAAAAGTGTTTATCTCTGAGCTATTAGTTGAAAAATGCTCGCCTGAGTTACAAGCCATCGTAACCGACATGGTTGACAAAATTGACGAAAGCGCAGTAACAGCTGATAACTTTTTGTATTCAGGCACGCATTGGCAAGTAAGCACCGATACTTATAAGCAGCTGCTAGCTGAAAGCGAGTATGCAGCGTGGATGTCGGCGTGGGGTTACCGCGCCAATCACTTTACAGTAAATATTAATACGCTTGCTAAGTTTGATAACATTCATGATGTTAACCAAGCCCTAAAAGACGCCGGCTTTTCGCTTAATACGTCAGGCGGTGAAGTTAAAGGCTCACCAGAGGTGTTACTAGAGCAATCGTCAACACTTGCTGATGAATACTCTGTTACCTTTAGTGACGGTGATATGAGCATCCCTAGCTGTTTTTATGAGTTTGCTATTCGTTACCCTAAAGCCGACGGTGAGCTTTATACTGGTTTTGTTGCAGCCTCAGCTGACAAAATATTTGAAAGCACCAACGCTCGATAGCAAAACCTAAAGTACTTTATTTAAAAAGCCCGTTATGGGCTTTTTTTATGTCGGTAGGTTATGTTGATTAATTATAAAAATAACGGTTTATAATCGTTTTCTAACTTTTCAAACGATAAATCGCCAATAAAGCGGCCAAAGCTCAACCAAGTTGCCAAACCGCGTAAGTCTTTAAAGTGTGGTGGCACAAATTGTGGGCTCTCAATTACACCTAAATCATGAAGCTGCGATATTAATCTAAAATCATCTATCGATATTTTACCTACCAGTAATAAAGGGAGTCTATCTATTCGACCAAGCTGTATTGCAACGCGTATTAAGTTATAAACCAATACAAAGCCTTTAATGTAGGCAATATCTTTTGTAAAAGGCAAACCTGTTGGCGTACTGCCTCTAAATACACGCTGCGCGAGTGTGTAGCTGTCATCTTTTGATAAACCTTGCGCTACGTAATCACGGTAAATGTCTACAAACTCAGCGCCATCTATTACCTTTGTAACGGCCTGAATACGGTTAACTAATTTAGATAAGCGCCTTGGGGTCGATTTTAAAGTAATAATTTCGGTTAATACCGCTAGGCCTTCTTGGGTAATAGTAGAGCTAGGCGTGCCTTTACTCAAACACGTTAAATAAGGCTGAGCTAAACCATTTTGAGTGGTACCTACGTGTATCCACCCTTCGTGAACTTCCAATATATCAAGTTCACGCTGAGAAAACTTAACATCTTGATTAAGCTTTATATTATTAGCACCTGCGGCTGCATCACTAACAATACCATCACTAAGCATTACCTCTACATTTATGCCTGCCATACTGGCATTTACTTGCTCAGACAAAATACGCACAGCATCAACAGCATCAATATTTTTAGGGTCGTCAGGCAGTATGTCGGCTATAAGTAAATTTTGCAGCGGTTTATCTAGCATATTAGCTAGCTCAGAAAGTGAGGGCTCACCAGCATGGAATAAGTCTTTAGGGTGACCAAATAACTCCACTGATAAGTCATGAAACTCTGGCGTTCCACGATACTCAAGCATACTTAATACCGTTTTATACTCGGTGCACATTTTTCCCATATATTGAGCAATCGGATTTAACTGTCCCAATTGGTTAATAATGTTACGGTGCAAAGTAGAAAATGCTTGGCGTAACTCGCTAGGTACAAAACCAAGGTCGCGCTGTTGATAATATGAACGATCGATAAGTGGATTTTTTTGGTATTTTTGCCTAAAAAACTCCTCTTTAGTTTGTTTATCCCAATTAATAGCATCGAGTATCCTAATTGGAGTTTGCAATGCAATTAATTGATCCGATAACTCACGAGTTTTTAGTAGTAACGCCTTGTCTATCATGGTGCAAGCTCAACAATAAATGAGTTTTGAGCATAATTTAAAAAAGCGAAATTACAAAGTAATATCACACTTTTTTAGCTATTGTTTTTAAGATGATCGACCCTCATATCTGTATCGTATGAGTTACTAAACGAAGGGCATAAAACATGAAAAACGAAATCGACAATAAACAGATTTTAGCCGTATATGAACGTATAATTCAAAAAGGTGAAATGACTGATGAAGGCAAGCATTATCAAGGCGTTACTGCTTATTCAGACGTAGATGGCTATACAGTATACCTACAAGGTAGCGGCGTTGAATTGCGCTTTGGTTTTCATAATACTTACCACCTTGACTACGAACATGAAAAGCATAAAGACGACTTTTTGAAAAAATTATATAACATTGCAAACGAGAGCTAATGCAACCACGAAAACGCAGACACCGCCCTACCAGTAAGCTCAATACTACTTTTATAAACCAAGTAGTAGAAGAGCTTAGAGCTGATCCAAGCAAAGTCTCAATTATTCAAGAAAATTTAGAACAATACCGTGCTCAAACTCATTTAAAGCGTGGTTTTTTACTGGCTATAGAGCGCTTTGATTGGGTTTTTGAAGCAAGCAAAGATATAGACTTTATTTGCCAGCAAATTTTAGCTGATGACTATATTGGCAATAGACTAAGACGTTACCCCCTACTTTTTAAAGGCGTTATTAATAATGCCTGACCTTTCAAAACCAAGCGCTTTAAAACGATAAAACCACAAAGTTTACTCTCTATATAAATTTATTAGAGCACTAAGCAATTGCAGGTTTAGTGCGCTTTTGTATTAAATTAATACTATTAGTACTCTAACTATTACTGCACTAATGATTATTGATCATTTTATTCATTTATTGCTGTAAACAAATCATTACTATTATTTAATTTCAAAATAAAATTCATAAGCCTTTGTTTTAAATAAAATAAAACAAAGTAAAACCTTATCTTCTTTATCGCATTAGTTGCGCTTTTATTAATGATTAATCTACATTTTGGCATCTAGGTATTTACTTCAGCCTTGAATTGTTAGAGCTATTACCTTAAGCTTATGTTTATTGAACGTTCAATTAATAAAAATTATGCCTAAAGTCGGAATGGAACCTGTCAGACGTCAGCAGCTAATTGACGCAACTATAGAGTCAGTTGCTACTAAGGGACTACAAGGCACAACAATAAACAGCATTAGTAAAAATGCAGGTTTATCGTCAGGCATTATTAGTCATTATTTTAATGGTAAGCAGGGGTTAATTGAAGCCACGGTTAGATACTTACTAACAAGCTTAAAACAAGGCTTGATAAGTAAAGTAAATAACCAAACGAATGCCATTGAACGTTTAATGATTATTATCGAAGCCAACTTTGCGCTTGTACAACAGCGTAATGATACAACCCGAACGTGGTTAAGTTTTTGGGCGCAATCGATGCATGATGAAGAATTACACAGACTACAAAACGTAAACAGTAAACGCTTGCAAAGTAATTTAGCATTTTCTTTTAAGCAATTAATGCCTATTGAGCAAGCAAAGCAAGCTGCAGAACTTAGCGCCGCAATGATCGATGGCCTATGGTTAAGAGCAGTACTGAGTAAATCAGACAATAATCAGTTTAAACACAGTGAAAAGTTAGCAAAAAGCTACGTACTTTCACTTATCAAGCAATATGGAGCCTAGCGTGACTACACCTGTCTATCAAAATTTTATTAACGGCCATTTTCTTGCAAACCAGAACGGCAAAACATTTGATGTAACAAACCCAGCAACGGGCGAGGTTATTTACGCAGTAGAAATTGCCGACGAATTTATTCAAAACGCAGCCATTGCCAGTGCAAAGCAAGGTTTTGCTCAGTGGTCAGCAATGACACCCATTGAACGTAGTCGCATTTTATTAAAAGCAGTGGCTATTTTACGCGAGCGCAACGATGAGCTGGCACTTGTAGAAGTACTCGACACCGGTAAACCAATGCAAGAAGCAAATTGTGTTGATATTGAAACCGGCGCTGATGTAATTGAATACTTTGCAGGCCTTGCGCCAGCACAAGTAGGCCAACAACAAATGGTTGGTGATGACTTTTACTACACACGTAAAGAGCCATTAGGTATTTGTGCGGGTATTGGTGCATGGAACTACCCACTACAAATTGCATGTTGGAAGTCGGGCCCTGCCCTTGCAGCTGGTAATGCATTTATATTTAAACCATCTGAAGAAACACCACTTGGCGCAATTAAACTTGCAGAAGTATTTGTTGAAGCTGGCGTACCTGCAGGTGTGTTTAATGTTGTTCAAGGCGCGGGCGATGTAGGCCAGTGGCTAACGCAGCATAGCGATATTGATAAAGTATCGTTTACGGGTGAAGTAGGCACAGGTAAAAAAGTAGTGGCGAGTGCTGCCGGTACTTTAAAAGATGTCACGATGGAACTTGGTGGTAAATCTCCACTATTAGTATTTGATGATGCCAACATTGAGCAAGCGGTTAGTGCTGCTATGTTAGGTAACTTTTATACGCAAGGCGAAATTTGTACTAACTGTACACGTATTTACGTTCATAAAAATGTATATCAGCAGTTTATTGATGAGCTTAAAGCGCGCACTGAGAAAAACATTATTGCTGGTGACCCACAAGATTTAAATACTAACTTTGGCGCACTTATTTCTAAAAAGCACCAAGAACTAGTAATGAGCTACGTTAATAAAGGTATTGAAGAAGGTGCAACGCTATTAACCGGTGGTACAACGCTTTCACCTAAATCTGCACCTAATGGCTATTTTGTAGCACCGACTGTGTTTATTGATTGTAATGACGACATGACTATTGTTAAAGAAGAAATATTTGGCCCTGTAATGAGCGTGCTTATTTTTGACGATGAAGACGATGTTATTGCACGCGCTAACGGGACTCACCTAGGCTTAGCTGCAGGCGTATTTACTAGCGATATTAAACGTGCGCACCGCGTTATTCATAAGTTACAAGCCGGTATTTGTTGGATTAATGCATACGGTAACTCACCTGCTGAAATGCCAGTTGGCGGTTATAAGCAATCGGGTATTGGCCGAGAAAATGGTATACAAACTCTTGATCAATACACGCAAACTAAGTCTATTTATGTTGGTATGGCCGACATAGAAAGCCCATTTTAAGGCGCCCTACTATGAGTAATCATTACGACTATATTATTGTTGGCGCGGGTTCGGCTGGTTGTGTTTTAGCAAACCGTTTATCTGAAGATTCAAGTAACCGCGTATTACTACTTGAAACTGGCGGTAGCGATAAAAGTATTTTTATAAAAATGCCAACCGCGTTATCTATTCCTATGAATAGTGACAAATACGCATGGCAGTTTCATACGCAACCTGAGCCTCATTTAGATAACCGTGAAATGCATTGTCCTCGAGGCAAAGTATTAGGCGGCTCGTCATCTATTAATGGCATGGTATATGTACGTGGCCACGCAAAAGATTTTGACGAATGGCAGCAACACGGTGCAAACGGCTGGGATTACCAATCGTGTTTACCGTATTTTCAAAAAGCAGAAAGCTTTTACCTTGGTGAAAATACTTATCGTGGTGGCAAAGGCCCGCTTGGCGTTAATAACGGCAACGAAATGAAAAACCCGCTTTACCGCACCTTTATAAAAGCAGGTGTACAAGCCGGTTATGCTTCTACAGATGATTATAATGCGTCGCAGCAAGAGGGTTTTGGCCCAATGCACATGACCGTAAAAGACGGCGTGCGCAGCTCTGCTTCTCGTGAGTATTTAGACCCTGTTAAATCGCGTAGTAATTTAACAATTATTACAGGTGCACTAGCACAACGCGTGATTTTAGATGGCAAAAAAGCCACCGGCATTGAATACAAAGTAAATGGCGACGTTAAAACTGCACATGCTGCAAAAGACGTTGTACTAAGTGCAGGGCCAATTGGCTCTCCACATATTTTACAACTCTCTGGGATTGGTGATACTCAAGTGCTTGAAAAAGCAGGCGTTGAAGTACAGCATCATTTACCAGGTGTTGGTCAAAACTTACAAGATCATCTTGAGTTTTACTTTCAATACAAGTGTAAGCAACCTATCACGCTTAACGGCAAGCTAGGCATTGTTTCAAAAGGGTTGATTGGTGCGCGCTGGTTATTAACGCGTTCGGGCTTAGGGGCAACGAATCATTTTGAATCGTGTGCGTTTATTCGCTCAAAGCCCGGTGTTGAATGGCCAGATATTCAGTATCACTTTTTACCAGCAGCTATGCGTTACGATGGTAGAAGTGCATTTGCAGGTCATGGTTTTCAGGTACATGTTGGTCATAACAAACCAAAAAGTCGCGGTAGTGTGACTATTGCTTCTGCGAATCCTGAGCAACCACCAACCATTTTATTTAATTACCTTGAACACCAAGACGATATTGAAGGTTTTAGAGCGTGCGTTCGCTTAACACGCGACATAATCGAACAAAGTGCCTTTGATGACTACCGCGATGAAGAAATTCAACCTGGTGAACATATTCAAACAGATGAAGAAATAGACGCCTTTGTACGCCAAGCCGTAGAAAGTGCCTACCACCCTTCTTGCTCATGCAAAATGGGTGAAGATGATATGGCCGTTGTTAACTCAAATACGCAAGTACATGGTATTGAAGGACTACATGTTGTTGACTCATCTATATTCCCAACTGTTCCTAACGGAAACTTGAATGCGCCTACTATTATGGTTGCCGAAAAAGCAGCTGACATAATTTTAGGTAAAGACCCATTACAGAAATCGGATGTGAATGTTGCCATAACAAAAAACTGGCAAGAAACACAACGTAGTACGGAGATCTAACTTTAGCCACATGCTTAGGTTTAGTCTCGTCGGGCTAAACCAATGCGTGCCTTGCAGTGGCACACGATGTAAATAGGTTACGTTGTGTTAATGCGAGAATAAAACAATAAAATACGGAGTGCTTATGAATTATTTTTATTCATTACTGGAGGGTAACAATGACTATTTGGCTTAATGCAGGGATCATTTTTACCTTACTTGCCATTATCACTATTTTAATTAAATGGGGTAATGTTCGCGTAGTAGGTGTAACACCAGTTCGAACCTTTACGTTTATAGCAATACTATTTACTTCTGGCCTAGATGTTGGCCTTATCATGTTTCCTTTAACTGAGTTTGCAGGTTATGCAGACATAAAAGCAAGCCCAGAATACGCGTTTGCAAATCCACTGGCTATTGAGTTTGGCTACTGGGGATTTTTGATCTGGGGATTTTACTTTCTTACGTGCTTTTATTTCTGTGTAATAGAACCTAAAGTGAAATTTTTCGAAATTCCTTGGGTTAAATTTATCAATAACGTTGTAATTATTGGTACATGTGCATTTACCGCTTATTTGCTGCTTACAAACCTACCGTGGTATTTACCCGAATTAAGTGATGGAACAAGTATAGTTTCTGAGTTTTACTTAATTGTGTTTGCGGCTATCTGTTTTGCTGTGTACTCAAGTACTGATATTAAATATGTACGTATTTTAAGTATTTCTACTACCTGGTTATTTTTAGCTTTAATCGCCTTTATGTGGGCTGGCGCATTTGTGATTGGTGATAGTCAAATGTCAGCATTTACAGATAACTTAGGCTCTATTGGTACTTACTTTGCGAACATTAATGAATTTGTTTTACCGCTTAATGATTACCATGAGTTCTACTTATTCTGGTGGTTTGCGTGGAGCATAATGATTGGTCAATTTACATCACGCTTTGTTGGTGGACTTAAAACATACCAAGTATTAGGTGCTATGTTGATTTTCCCTTCTATTCCTATTGCGATTTGGTTTAGCGTACTTTATCACTACCATGAAGCGGGCATTCCAACTCAAGGCATTAAAAACTTTGCAATGGTATTTGTAGGTATTGTATTTGTAATTAACTCACTCGATTCGTTAGTGCGTTTATATACAGATAACCTAAACTTTACCGTAAAGCGTTTTGGAAAAATGAAATACATGATCGGAAATGTTGTCGCTTTATCGTTACTTACACTATTGTTTAAATTAGAATTTTTACAAATTCAGTGGGTAGGCGCATTGGTTATTGGATTGTTCTTTATCTGTGCTGGTTTTATCGGATACAGCAAGTTTAAAACAGTTACAAACATAGACAGCTCACCAAAAGCAAACGAAATTGATTACACAAAAATAGACACAGTACACTAGGGATTAATAATGAATAACAAACTAAAACAACTTGTAGTAGCACTACCATTTGCAGTTTTATCAACAACCGCAGCTGCTGATTGGTCAACAACAATCACTGCAGCGTCTGACTACACTTTTAATGGTGTAACACAAACTGATAGCGATCCTGCAATTCAAGGCAGCTTAGACTATGCCTTTGATAGCGGTGTTTACGCCGGTGCATGGGCTTCAAACGTAGATTTTGGTGACGACACTGATTTTGAACTTGATGCTTACGTAGGTAAATATGTACAACTTGATGAGCAATTTAGCGTTGATTACGGTATCGCTTATTACACTTATCAAGGTAATAACAGCGATGGTAACTACGCTGAAGCTTACACTAAATTTGGTTATGCAAGTGAATACGGCCAAACTGAGCTTAACTTTTGGTACAGCTGGGATTACTTTGGTTACGATACAGGCCACGTTATTTCGATGATCGCTCACACTTATGAGCTAGCTCCTAATCATGCACTACGTGCAAGCTTTGATATTTCAAACTCACTTGATGGTGATAAGTTTGAGTGGGATCAAGCTAAGGGAGACAAATCGTATTATCACTACCGTCTAGCATATCAAACAAGCTACGAAGGTTTTGGTATTGAAGTAGCTGCTGAAAACACAAGCTTAGATTACGATTATGCTGATGAGCGTATTGTACTTGCTGTTTCACGCACATTTGATCTTTAATACAATAATTACTGATTAAACAAAAAATGCCACTCTACTTAGAGTGGCATTTTTATTTGTAAACTAACTAACTAACTAACTAACTAACTAACTAAAAATATCCCAAGCACTTGTACCCGATGCTGAAAGGTTACTGGTGTTATTGCGTAATACTTTATTACCTACATTAGCTGATGACTCAGGTCGACTTACTAAATAACCCTGAACAGAACTCACACCCATTTTTTTAACAAGTTCAAACTGCCCTATTTCTTCAACGCCTTCAGCTACAATTTTAAGGCCAAGCTTTTGTCCAAGCTCACTAATTGTATTTAATATATCATTATATTTTTGGCTTTTATTAGCTTGAGCTATAAACGAGCGATCAATTTTAATAACATCTATTGGTAAATCCGCTAATGTACTTAAAGAACTAAAACCTGTACCAAAGTCATCAATAGCAATAGTGATACCCTCTTCTCTTAGCCTACTTAGCTCTTTAATAATTCTTGGACTGGCTTTAATGAATGTTGATTCTGTAATTTCAAGCATTAAAGACGTAGCGGGTAAACCGGTTTTTTTGAGCTTCTTCATTATCCAATCATAAATGTCACGGTGCTTTAATTGAATGCCCGAAACATTTACTGATATTTTTACTTTACGCATACCTGCATTGTGCCATGCAGCCATTTGCCTACACGATTCAAGCATAATCCAATCGCCAAGTTCTAATATTAAATTAGACTCCTCTGCTATTGGAATAAATTCTGAAGGGGGGATCATGCCCTCAACTGGGTGGTCCCATCGGGTAAGTGCTTCAAAATAATCAATCATACAATCTTCAACATGCACAATTGGCTGAAAAGATAAGTAAAAATCTTTACACGCGACTGCTAAACGCAGCTCTTCAAGTAAATAATGGTAACGGCGCATTTTGTTACCCATTTCTGGCGAGTAAACTTTAAATATTCCCTTACCATCACTTTTAGCTCTATACATAGCTACATCGGCTAATTGTAAAAGCGCTTGAGGCGTTGATGCACTTTCTGGGTAAGCCGCAATACCAATACTGGCACTAATTTTTACTATTTTATTGCCAAGCACAAAGTCTTTTTCAAGCTCACTTAGCACATGCTTAGCAATTTCAACGACTCTGTCGCTATCATCAAGTAATTCTATAAAAATGGAGAACTCATCCCCTCCTAACCTTGATAAGTTTTGCTCTAATTGGTTAGCACTATTTATGTTACTTAATTTATGATGGCGTAATACATTCGCAAGTCGGCTAGCAACTTGAACTAATATTTCATCACCAAAACTGTGACCAAACGAGTCGTTTACTTGTTTAAAGCCATCAAGGTCTATAAACAGGAGTGCACACTTGAGATCTTCTTGATTAGCATGATTAATTTGTCTGTCGATATGTTCAATATATGCATGACGGTCAATTAATAACGTCAGTTTATCTTGGCATATACTGGTTTGAGTTTGTTTTACGTAATTAGCCACATGCGTATTTAAACTATTTATTGATTGGCTTAAGCTGCTTACACCCAAAGGATTCTCTGCCGGTTTTACTTGCAAATTAAATGCAGTGAGTAAGCTATTGGCTTGAAGATTAAGCTCCGCTATTTGATTTTTATAATGACGCTTTCTACGCTCTCTGCGTAAGTACAGGCCAGAACCAAATATTAAGATACATAAAAGTAAAAAATTAATAGGTGATGCAAGTGTCATTATAATTAACTTACTTGAATCAGCAGCTACAAACTGAGTGTCAGTGGTTTTAATAAGCAAGAAATCAGCTGTGGGCTGCTCAATTATATAGTGGCCATTTAAGATCGGATTATACCAAGGAGCCATATCAAGAGTGGTATTCGTTATTTCGAAATTTCGTATATCAATACTGGTACTAAATAAATTTATACGATTAATCTGATTCGTTAACTCTATGTTTATGCAAAAACAAAATAGAATTATGATTAGGAAAATAAAACCGAGCGGCTTAAGTTTACTCATAAAAAAATCCATCTACTTTGCTTCTCCTATCAAACCTATTACCAAAAACGGATTATATCGCTTGCATTTAGTACTACGCAAGCATTGATATAATCCTAAGCCATTAGAATAACAAAAAATTGTAACAATAACGGATTAACTAATTATATTTGATATATAGTATAGGTGGGATTAACAAAAATAAACAAAAAGGTTCTAATTGTTTAAAATTTAATACATACCGTCAATAAGCTCTATAATTTTTTCTTCAGCGTCTATAAACTTATCCAATCCACCACCGGTGCGATAAGATGCTTGTGCTATTTTTTCATTCGTTTCAACGTCTTTAATCCAAATATTTGCGTATGCCATATAGAGCGCTATATCCCAACGCCAATTTGCTACGTAGTAAGCCACTGCATTACATCCTGTCGTATCTGCACCTGGTAATTCGGTCTGGTAGTCTTGGTGTTTCAATACATAATTGGCTGGAATTACCCGAGTTTCAACATCATGCTTTGCAAAACCTTTTTTCATTGCATCTATAACACCAGCTTTAACAGCCTTATGTTCAGCAATACATACTGTTTTAGGTATGTTTGTTTCAAATCGAGTAATGTCTTGCTTTGCAGCACAACCGGCCAAGGTGGCAACCATTGCTGCTGCAACTGTTATTTTTAACGTATTCATATTTATTCCTTTTTTATTTTTAATATTTAAAGCTGCCATGCATAGCTAACTTTTGTAAAAAATGTACGCTGATCTCGCTCAATATTTTTAAGAGAATCGTCTTGGTAACCTCTATCTGAGTAACCCAAATAAAACAGTGTTTGCGCATTAATTTTATATGAGTAAACAAGCTGGCTGCCATAGTCTTTATTGATTTGACTAACTTGGTAAAAGTAGGCGTTTTCGTCTCTATCAATGTCTTCAAATTGTAAAATTAATTTAAGAATTGAACGCATGCTAAATTTATAATGAAGCCTAAAGTCGACCAAGTTAGCAGTAAATACGCGATCCCCTTGCGGGTTATCTAATTGACTGTAGTTATGTTTTACATCGAGCTGCCAATGGTCGTTAATGTCCCACACCACTTGGGTTTGAGTGTCAAACGCGTCGCCTAATTGCTCATTTGCATAATCAATGCGGCTAGCGTATTCAATATATAACGAAAGCTTTAAATCTTTAGTGGGTTTAAAGCCCGTATAAATAAAACCAATATTTTGATTATAAAAATTGTCGTTATAGTTTTCATAGCGGTGCACTAAACCAATTTCAAAAATAGATTGTTTTTGGCCTTTAAAGCTTAAAAAGCCTTCGTATTCTTCTTCAAGTAAGTCGCCGTTTTGCGCCCACGTTTTATCCCAGTCAGCTTCGTATGACCATGAGGTAAGTAAATCAGATTCATCTCTGTACCATGTTTGTCCGCCACCAAAGCCTACTTTTTCATAATCGACTTTAGCTTGATAACCTAAATCAGTTCGGTAGTCCTGCCCAATATTTTCATAAGATGCAAATAATTTGTAATCACGTTTATCGCGGGTAAGTTCCAGGGCATATGCTTCATCTGACTGAGTTTCAGATAAGTTATAATTTTGAATTAAAAATTCAGAGTTACGTGTATCAGCAGATGATACTTGATACAAAAGAGTATCCGATTGATTAAACCAGTAGCTACCATCCACTGATAATACAGTGTTGTGATAGTCATCACTTTCTCTGTGCGTGCTTGAAAGGCCAATAGTACCCTGCTGACCTAGGTCATATTGATAACGCCCTGCGGCAGCATTCGTTTTTTCGTTTAAGCTTGCAAAGCCAGAGCCCTGATTCGTTGGCAGTAAAATATTACTATTGTCGTCATCAGCGAGCATTAACGCATAACTATGATCACCCGTTTTACCCGTTAATTTTGCACCTAAAGTAGGCTCAGCAATTGTACGTGTATATAAAAGCTCAAATAAGCTGCTTTTAAAGTAAGAAGCTCCATCTAAAAAGAAAGGACGTTTTTCAGCATAATAAATAGAAAAGGTTGTATTTACATCGAGCTCTAAAGAGTCTGTTTCTACTTGCGAAAAATCTGGGTTGATAGTCGCATTTAAAACAGCGTCCTTGGTTAAACCCCAGCGCAAATCTAAGCCCACTTCGGTATCTATATCGCCATTATCCCAGTTACCCGGTAATTCAGATTTATTATCGTTACGAAGTGCTGTCAATGTAGGTGTTAATTGAATATTTTTACTCGATTCAATATCGCTAAAACCCACTAACTTATCAAACTGACAAAGGCTACATTTTATATTTCTATCAAATCCCATATTTGATAGCTGATATAAAACATCACGTTGGTAGTTTCTCATTACTGAAAAACCCCACGTTAGCTCTTTTTTATTTTCAGGAAAGCGCAGTGCCTTAAAAGGAATACGCATTTCAACAACGTAACCTTTCTCGTTAATTTGTCCCGCGCTATCCCAAATAGCATTCCACGAGGTATCAGAGCTCCATCCATCGGTATCGGTCATTCTTATATCGCCTTGTGCACCAAGGGGATTTACATGAAATTCATAACCACTGCGTTCATCATTAAATGTATCAATAACAAGAATGACTACGTCGTCTTCCCATAGCGTATCGCGGTCACGAAGTGATGCACGAATTTGTTCAGGGTTTGGATCCTCTGCAATAAAGGCAACATATAAGTTTGTGCCATCTTCGTAAATAAAGGCATCAGTTTTTACAGGAGGTGTGCCTTTTTCGTTAGGCTCATCTTGGTAGAGTAGAGGTATACGTGTCGCATTTTGCCAGTGCGCTTCATCCATAACACCATCAATAGTGATATTTGAATCAATACGAGATAAGGATACTTGCTGTTTACTAGCCGCTACATCAAGGCTTGAGAGTAATAAAACGAAACTTAAAAATAGGAAGGTAAACTTTTTTATTATAGTTATAAAGTACTGCATAAACATCCATTTAGACTGTAATTACTCATAGGGAGTAACTTAAGCTGGGGATTGTAATTTATCCAGGTACATTTGTTAATACTTTGAAATAAAAAATTAACTATTTAATGATAAAGGAGTAACTAATTGTTACGTATTATGTTTCGAGTAGTTTAAGTTTATCGTCTATGCCATTCCATATATCAGCGTCCTCTGGTGCAGGTTTAACCTCTGTAATGCGCGGCCAGACCAGTGCAAGTTCAGCATTCAATTCAGTAAACTCTTTTTGAGACTCTGGTAGCTCATCTTCTTGATATATAGCATCAGCTGAACACTCAGGGACACATAAACCACAATCGATACAATCAATCGGGCTAATTGCTAAAAAATTAGGGCCTTCAAAAAATGCATCTGCTGGGCACACTGATACGCAATCGGTGTACTTACATTTTATACAATTTTCGGTGACTACAAACGCCATACGATTTTAATACCTAAGATTTTAAACAACAGTTGTGGATCATACCCATCCACTCCAAAAATACAATAAATAAGTGCCATATCACCCTATTTTAACGTAAAATACGCGCCTTATGTTTGCACACCCGTTGTGCCCTGCATCCCCTTATTGTGAGCGGTAATAATACCCCGCTATGACACCTAAAAGAGATATAAATGATACGTTTAACCGAAATAAAGCTGCCACTTGATCATGACGAAGATGCAATTGGTCAAGCAATTGTAAATAAACTAAAAATCCAACCAGAACAATTGCACAGTTTTAATGTGTTTAAGCGTGGTTATGATGCACGTAAAAAATCAGCTATTTTACTGATTTATACACTCGATATAGAAGTAGATAACGAAGCCGAGCTACTCGCGGCATTTGAAAAAGACCAACATGTAAAAGTAGCGCCAGACACAAACTATAAATTTGTAGCCCACGCCAGCGAAAATATAACAGAGCGCCCTGTCGTGATTGGTTTTGGCCCTTGTGGTTTATTTGCAGGCTTATTACTTGCTCAAATGGGCTTTAATCCCATTATATTAGAGCGCGGTAAAGAGGTACGTGAACGTACAAAAGACACGTTTGGCTTTTGGCGTAAACGCACACTTAATACCGAATCAAATGTACAATTTGGTGAAGGTGGCGCAGGTACATTCTCAGACGGTAAGTTATACAGCCAAGTAAAGGATCCAAAACATTACGGTCGTAAAGTCATTACTGAATTTGTAGAAGCAGGCGCACCCGATGAAATTTTATACGTAAGTAAGCCACACATTGGTACGTTTAAACTTGTCACCATGATTGAAAAAATGCGCGCTCGTATAATAGAACTAGGCGGCGAAATTCGCTTTAGCACACGTGTTGACGATATTCATTTAGACGACGGGCAAGTAACAGGTTTAACGCTTTCAAATGGCGAGCAACTAAACACTCGCCATGTTGTATTAGCCGTTGGTCACAGCGCACGTGACACGTTTGATATGATCCACAAAAAAGGGATTTATGTTGAAGCAAAGCCATTCTCAGTCGGTTTTAGAATCGAACATAAACAATCAATGATCGATGAATGTCGTTTTGGCACAAATGCAGGAAACCCAATTTTAGGCTCTGCCGATTATAAACTTGTTCATCATTGCGACAATGGCCGCACAGTTTACAGCTTTTGTATGTGCCCAGGTGGCACAGTAGTCGCTGCAACCTCCGAAAAGGGCCGCGTTGTTACCAACGGTATGAGCCAATATTCACGAAGTGAGCGCAACGCTAACAGCGCTATTGTGGTAGGCATATCACCGGAGCAAGATTTCCCGGGTAACCCTCTTGCTGGAATAGACTTACAACGTAAACTTGAAGAGCAAGCGTATGAGCTTGGTGGTAGCAACTACGATGCACCAGCCCAGTTAATTGGCGACTTTTTGAAAGGTAAATCATCAGAAAACTTAGGTGAAGTACAACCCTCTTATACACCCGGTATTAAGTTAACCGACTTGAGTAAAGTGTTACCACAATTTGCAATTGATGCTCTTCGCGAAGCGATACCAGCGTTTAATAAACAAATTCGTGGCTTTTCAACTAACGACGGTTTATTAACCGGCGTTGAAACACGTACTTCGTCGCCTATTAGTATTAAGCGTGATAAAACATTCCAAAGTATTAACACCAAAGGGCTCTACCCTGCAGGCGAAGGTGCAGGCTACGCGGGCGGTATTTTATCAGCGGGTATTGATGGTATTAAAGCGGCTGAAGCGGTCGCACTGTCTATGTTAGAAAACGCTTAAACCTCTTTTTTAAGCCGTTTATCGAAAAGCCTCACTTTGTGAGGCTTTTTTGTGCTAAATGTATAGAAAATAATAACACCTCAAGCACCTCAACAATGATCAAAACATTTACCTTTTCGTTGCTTAGTGTATTAGCAATTTTTAACGCTAAAGCACAAGAGCTAAAAACCATCGATGAAATTCACAGTGCATATAAAAATAATTCTATTAATGCACAGCAACTCACCCAAAATTATATAGACCGAATTAATAAACTTAATCCACACTATAATGCGGTTATTAGTTTAGAGCCTACAGCGATTGCTCAAGCTAAAACGTTAGATGAACTTGCCGTCAAAGGAACTTGGGCTGGGCCATTACATGGAATACCTGTACTTCTTAAAGATAATATAGAAACTAAAGGCACACTTCCCACAACGGCTGGCTCTTTAGCACTTAAAAATAACGTTACTAATAATGATGCTTTTGTTGTTAAACAACTACGTAATGCGGGCGCTATAATTTTAGGTAAAGCTAATTTAAGTGAGTGGGCAAATTTTCGTTCATCCTATTCATCTTCAGGCTGGAGTGCCATAGGCGGACAAACACATAATGCGCACGATGTAACACGTAATCCATGTGGTTCTAGCGCAGGTTCTGCTGTTGCGGTAGCACTTAACTTTGCGCCTATAGCATTAGGGACTGAAACAGACGGTTCAATTACGTGCCCTGCCTCAGTAAATGGAGTTTATGCAATAAAACCGAGTATGGGCCAAGTATCACGCTCAGGCGTTGTGCCTCTTTCAAGTAGCCAAGATTCAGTAGGGCCGATGGCGCATTCACTTAAAGATTCGCTGCTGGTTTTATCTGTTTTGCAAGGTGAAGACTCCCTTGATGCAACAACTGCAGGGTTTGAATTAAAAACAGGTAATCTAAAATCAAAATCGTCACTTATTATTGGTGCACTGCCTAGCGACAAATTTACAGTTGAAACGCAGCGCCTTTATGCCAAGCAGTTACAAGCATTAAAACAGGCTGGGCATACTGTTATTAATGTAGATATTACTGATAACTTAGATACGCTATTTGCTGATGAATACTATATTTTACTTTACGACTTCAAAGCCGAAATTAATCATTACCTCGCAAACACTCCAACACAAGTGGCTGTTAAAAGCCTAAAAGCACTTATTAATTTTAATATTCAAAATAAAAAAACAGAAATGCCCCATTTTGAGCAAGATATCCTAGTTCAATCGCAGGCTATTGATTTAACTAACAAACAAAAATACCAGCAGACTAAAGAACGCTATCGCACTTTAGCAACAACAGCCATTATTAATGTATATAAAAACAACAAGCTTGATATTGTTATAGCGCCTACAGTATCCCCCGCCTGGAAAACTGACTTAGTTAATGGTGATAATTTTAATGGCAGTAGTAGTTCGTTATCTGCTATTGCTGGCACAACGCACATAACCCTACCGGTCGGAAAAGTAAGTGGTTTACCGGTTGGTTTGTCCATAATAGCAAATAAAGAGGACGAGCAAGCGGCTTATTTATACGCAAATATTATTGATGAGGTGTTATCACCAGGCACAAAAAAACCTGAGTAAACTCAGGTTTTTTAAACTAAACGGCGTTAACTATGACTTTTTAAGTGACAGTTTTTCGCCTTTTAAGCTTTTACGAACGCTTGAAATACGTGAGCGATTTACTGCTCTCGCTTCACCGGTTGCTTGTCCTGATAACTTGTTAGAACGTGTACGGCGTAAATGCGCTGGCTTTTTACCAATTTTATCAATTAGTACTTCACGGTTACTTACTTCATAACCTTCTAAATATACACGTTTGATTTTCTGGCCGATTAGCGTTTCAATTTCAAACAAAGTGTTTTCTTCTTCGCGGCTAACAAATGAGATTGCTTGACCTTGGCGACCAGCACGACCTGTACGGCCAATACGGTGAACGTAATCTTCTGCAAGCCATGGTAAATCAATATTAATTACACGAGGTAAGCCATCAATATCAATACCACGAGCAGCGACTTCTGTAGCCACTAATACGCGTACCTTGCCTTCTTTAAATTCACGTAAAGCACGACGACGGTTACCTTGAGATTTATCACCGTGGCAAACGCCTGCCGGAATACCATCAAGGTTAAGCTCTTTAACAAGCTCATCAGCTGTTTCTTTCATGTTTACGAAGACAAGCACTTGTTGCCAGTTTTTCTTACCAATCAATTCAGAAAGTAGCTCTTGCTTACGACGTTCTTCAACTGGGTAAACAACATGCTCAACGGTGCTTGCTGTACTATTAGTTTGATCAACACGCACTATTTCAGCTTGTTTCAATACTTTAGATGCAAATTGTTTAATTGCTGCAGGGAATGTAGCAGAGAAAAGTAAAATCTGGCGCTCTTCTGCACAGCTTTTAATAACGTTTTGCATATCTTCAATAAAGCCCATATCAAGCATACGGTCAGCTTCATCAAGAACAAGGTGCTTAACACTTGCAAGGCTTAAGTTACCTAAACGAATATGATCAAATAAACGACCTGGCGTTGCAACAACAATATCTACACCTTCTTTTAAAGCATTTGCTTGGCCGGCAGTGCTAACACCACCAAATAAGCTAACGACTTTAAGTGATGTATGCTTTGCAAAATCTCTAAAATTATTTGCAATTTGTTCTGCAAGTTCACGCGTTGGAGCAAGTACTAATGCATGAGGTGCATTAGTTGTGCTGAGTTCAGACTCAACCAATTTTTGGATGATAGGTAAAGCAAACGCGGCAGTTTTGCCGGTACCAGTTTGTGCACTGGCTAAAACGTCTTTACCTTTACGAACAGCAGGAATTGCTGCGCGCTGAATGGGCGTAAGGGTGTGATAGTTAAGTTCGTCCAACGCCTGGATGATTTCAGGAGCGAAACTAAAAGATTTAAAATTCATGCTGTATAACCTACGGCCACATTATCAAGGGTCGCAAATTATACAGTAAAAACGAGCTAACAGTTAGTCATAACTTATCTTTTAACGTGTTTAATCTACTTTATAGCGTTTAAATATTAAAGAGGTGTTAATACCACCAAACGCAAAGTTATTACTCATCACGTAATCGGTATTAATCTCACGCCCTTGATGCCTTATGTAATCAAGCTGAGCACATTCGTCATCAACGTTATCTAAATTAATTGTTGGTGCAAACCAGTTATCAGCCATCATATTAATGCTTGCCCATGCTTCTATAGCACCACAAGCACCTAATGTATGCCCCAAATAACTTTTTAACGAGCTAATAGGTTTGCTGCCCAATGCTTTAAACGTTGCGTGAGACTCGGCAATATCACCTTTATCTGTTGATGTACCATGAGCATTAACGTAACCAATTTTTTCTGGTTCTAAATTGGCATCTTGCAGTGCCATTTCTATCGCTAGTTGCATTGTTTTTGATGTTGGTTGAGTAACGTGCTGTCCATCAGAATTACAACCAAAACCAACCACCTCAGCTAATATTGTTGCTCCGCGAGCTTTTGCATGTTCGTATTCTTCTAAAATAAGTGTACCCGCGCCTTCGCCTATCACTAAGCCATCGCGATTTTTATCAAAAGGTCTTGGTGTTTGTTTTGGTGTTTCATTTTTTGTAGATGTTGCATAAAGCGTATCAAATACGGCGGCTTCAGTAATACATAACTCTTCAGCTCCACCAGCCACCATTATTTTTTGTCGGCCAAACTTAATCGCTTCATAGGCGAAGCCTATTCCTTGAGATCCCGATGTACAAGCAGAGCTTGTTGTTATAACACGCCCTTTTAAACCAAAAAACACACCAACATTTACAGGGGCAGTATGCGCCATCATTTTAATGTAACTCGTGGCTGTTACACCTGACATCGACCCCGTTTCCATCATATTTGCAAAGGCGAGTAGTGGCTCAGTAGAGCCCGTAGATGAGCCATACGCTATGCCCGTAGAGCCATCTGTTAGACTTTCGTGCTCGAGTAGTTTGGCTTGTTCAAGTGCGCATTCAGTAGCACGAGTTGACATAAGTGACACTCGCCCCATTGAACGGATTTGTTTTCGTTTGTAATGACCTGGTCGCTCAAAGTGTTTAACTGGCGCGGCTAAACGAGTATTGAGGTCGTCAGCTATATCCCACTCTGGCATAGTAACAACCGCATTTTCGCCTTTAATTAAGGCTTGTTTGAATTCAGTCCAATCATCGCCCAATGCAGTGACCACCGACATCCCTGTTACAACAACGCGTTTAATCAAACCATGCCACCATTAACCGAAATTACTTGGCGTGTTATGTAAGCTGCATCATCAGACATTAAAAAAGCGACTGTTCCCGCAACTTCTTTAACGCTCCCCATGCGTTTAAGGGGTATCATTTTCATCATTTCATCAATAGGTAATTCATCAGTCATCGCGGTTTCTATTAAACCAGGTGCCACACAATTAACTGTGATTTTGCGTTTTGCCAATTCTAATGCAAGTGCTTTAGTGGCCCCAATAATACCGGCTTTTGCTGCACTATAATTTACTTGTCCTCGGTTACCTGCAATACCTGACACCGATGACATTGTAATTATTCGCCCACCTTTACGGCTTTGTACCATAGGCATTACAGTTGGGTGTACTACATTATAAAACCCATCAAGGCCTGTACGTATTACACAATCCCAGTCTTCCCCTTGCATAGCAGGAAATGCCATATCGTTAGTAATACCTGCATTACACACCACGCCATAATAAGCGCCATGCTGAGCTATATCTTCTATTATTTGTGCTTTGGCCTGCTCTCTGTCACATACATCAAATTGTAATAAACTGGTGGCTCTACCTAATGCATTAATTTCATCGCATGTTGCTTGAGCTTGCTCAACACCCGCTCTGCAATGTACTGCAATATCAAACCCTTGCTCAGCAAGTTTTAACGCAATAGCTTTACCAATACCACGGCTTGAACCCGTAACTAAAATTCTTTTTGTCATTGATTTTCTCTTATAAATTCCAACGGGTTTTCAGGCTGAAATACATTAATTTTTGCTTGGCAAAGTAGAGTTTCACACACGAGTATTTGGCATTCAAATACACTTAAACCTGACTCTTCTTGATATAGCTTTTTCACTTCAATAGTCAGCTTACTGCCGTTTTTAAAACACGGTTGATAAGTTTGATATTTTCGCGTGCCAATTAAAAAACCAATTTTTACAGGTTTATTTTCATCATTCGCTAACGCACCAGCGTAAGCGGCAATAGACTGCGCCATGTACTCAACACCAATATAGCTAGGTACGCCGTTAATTACAGGACTAAAAAAAGGGCTTTGCTCAGTGATAGTAACGCCGCATTGAGCTTCATCTTCGCTGTGTGTTAAAAGGCTATCTATTAAAATCATAGGCGCATCATGCGGGACTACTTGCTCTATAGGGTAATTAGTCAACGTTAACTCCCAATATTAAGCTGGCATTATTACCGCCAAACGCAAATGAATTAGATAAGCAGTATTTAAGAGCGGGCTTAAACGCTTGTTTTATTATTTTTATATCAGCCAAATCACTGCCTTCTTTAATCGCGTTATACGGCAGCATATGTTGGCCGCTATCTTTTAATAATAACCAACATATACCGGCTTCAATGGCGCCTGCAGCACCAAGAGTATGCCCTGTTAAATGCTTACTTGAGCTAAGCGGGGTATTGTTGCCAAACACGCGATTAATTGCAAGTGCTTCCATTTCGTCATTTTTTACAGTAGCCGTACCGTGAGCATTAATATAATCAATATCACCACAGGATAACTTTGCACTTTTTAGTGCTTTTTCCATTGAGGCTTGGGCGCCCATCCCATTAGGATCGGGGGCTGACATATGATGCGCATCTGAGCTTTCGCCACTGCCTAATAACATAACGCCGTTATTTGTTATTGGCTTATTTTTAGTCATTACAAATAAAGCGGCCCCTTCACCAATATTAATGCCGTCTCTGGTGCTAGAAAAAGGCTGGCATAAACCCGAGCTTAAAGAAGCGAGCGAGTCAAAGCCATTAATTGTTAATTGGCACAAACTATCCGCACCACCACAAATTACCACATCGGCTAAATCAGCATTTAGCAAAGCTCGGGCGCTAATTAACGCTTTGCTACTCGACGTGCACGCAGTAGAAATACTGTAACAAGGCCCTAGAGCCCCTATTTTATGTGCAATATAATGAGCGGGTGTTGCTAACTCTTGATCACTGTAACTAAAGTCATCAGGCCAGAGTTTTGTACTTTCATAGCTTTTACGCGCTCTTTCGCCATCATGAATACCTGATGTACTAGTACCCATTACAATTGCGATACGCGACTTATCAATATGCGAAAGTTTATCTAAGGTTGGCTTAATCTGCTCTAAAGCTAGATCAATAAATGTATTGATACGTTTATTATTTGATAAAGCAATAGACTGAACTTGCCCGACATACAGCGGAGTTTGCTCAGCACTTAAACTTTTATTTAAAGTTAATAAAGGAGTTGCAGGGTTATATTTATTTAAGCTTGTTGTGGTTGCATCTTGGCCTATGCCCATCGCACTCACAATGCCTAAATCATTCAGCCAATATGTCACTGTTCTACCTTTTTAAATGTTATTTGATACTGATGTAAAATATTGTTCAACGTTGTCGACTCATCACTATAGTCAATGGTGATAAATGTACCCTCATCGTTAAATACCTGCCGATTAGAGCCAACCTGCTCTATTAAAGCACCCTCTAACTGCTTTTGTAAAAATGCTACTGGCCAATGTACTAATGCAATATCCGCCAAAATATAATGAGGGTCTATCCCTTCTACCGCCAGCATATTTCGTGTTTTTACTGGGCCATTTAAAGGTTTTTCAAGCTCCATAATCGGAAAGCCTTGCACTGTCATTAACAATAACTTAATTGCACCTTTGTCATTTATAGCTAATTGGGCAAATACAGTGTGTGTTTTTTGCTGATTCGTAATATACAAAACATGCTGCCAAGACTTATCAAACATTTGTGCTGGCACGCTATTAATATTTAATTGAATATTAGGTGATAGATACACTCTATTTTTAGATGCTGTAAAACTCGTACATGCGCTCAATACAGCAAATATAAATACACTACACACCGCATACTTAATTAATTTTGACATAACTGAGCCAACACATTTAAACGGCGTTCACTTTGTGCAACAAATGGGTTATTTGTATCCCATGCGTAACCCGCTAAAATAGCACTAATCATTTCTCGCACCTGAGTATTTTGTTCAGAGTAAAATATCACATCCTGAAAACGCGTATCGTACCACCCTGTTACAAATGTTCTAAAACAATCGACCCCAGCTTGTAATGGCTGTGCATAGTGAGCGTCAAAATCGACGACTTCGTTTTTTAAATAGCGATCAACAAGTGGGGCAATTAAATTTGCAGATTTGAGTGCAATTGTTACACCTGATGAAAATACCGGGTCTAAAAATTCCCCCGCATTACCCAATAAAGCAAAGTGCTTACCATATAACTTACTCACATTTGCCGAGTAGCCTTTTATATTTTTTGCTGGAGTTAATAACTCACGCTGTGCTAACAGTGTTTTTAAATAAGGGTCTTGCTCTATAAATTGATTTAGTAAATCGCTAGATTCATCATCATTAAAACGCTCTGACTGCGCCACAACCCCAATACTCGCAGTACCATCACTAAAGGGAATAAGCCAATACCACACGTCTGAATATTGAGGGTGTACGGTAATCAAAATTTTATTTCGATCGAAGCTTGTATCACTAATATTGTCTTTAAAGTGACTAAAATAAGCGCTTCGAACAGGAAAGTTAGAAGGAAGCTCTAAATCTAACAATTTTGGTAATACACGCCCAAAGCCACTTGCGTCCAATACAAATCGGGCATTAACGCGATAAGCTTGCTGCTGCTCATTGTGTACCACTAATGATGCACCATTTGGCTCATCACAGTAGTCAACCACCGTGTGCTTATATCTGATTTCTACGCCTTGTCCTTGTGCTTTGTCTGCTAATAATTTGTCAAAGTCGGCTCTTTTCACTTGATACGTAGTGCCTGGGCCTTTAGTAAATTTTTCAGTGAAATTTATAGTTGTATTTTGCCCTGCCCGATGAAAAGCAGCGCCATCTTTAAACTGAAAACCTAAAGCCGCTGCATTGTCATGTAGTGTATCGATTAAGCCCGCGTCTTCTAAGTACGCCATACATTGCGGCAGTAAGCTTTCACCAATTGAAAAACGTGGAAACGCTTGCTGTTCAAGTACCAGTACCCGCCATCCCTTTTGAACTAAAAGACTACTAGCCAATGCACCAGAAGGCCCAGCGCCAATAACAACAACATCGTACTGCTCAAGGTTATTCAAATTATTGTTCCTTTTGAGGCTTTAAAACACTCAGCGGTGATAAAAAGTAAATAGCTAAAATCCCTACCATTACACTCAGCCCAAAGCTAAAAATAGCCGGTGTATCAGATGCACTCAACATGCCAAATACCCACATTGATGACGCAGCCGATAAGCTAATCGCTAACACATTTTTGGGCTCTAACTTATTTATTTGATAAAAAACGAGGTAATCAATTGCTAAGGCAATAACAAGTAACGCACCGAGTAAATTAAATAACGACAAGCTACCTTGAATCGCATTACATACCCAAAGCATGCTCAACACCACAACAGATAAAATGGTCACCTGCAGCAGCGCTATCTTAATCGTAAATCGCCAACTAAAAAGCAGCCAACTAATAAAACCCGCAAGCACTAGGCTTAATAGTAAATATTCACGGTAATCACTTAATAAAGTACTAATTTGCTTAGGTTTATTATAAAGGTAAATTCCATTGTTTTTTTCAACCTCATTAATTAGTTGATCAGATGAAATACCCGAAATAGACACCCACGTTATCGATTGTTCTGACTCAACAACCATTTGAGAAAGCAGTAATGGTTTAAATGTACTCGTGGCGAGTGTTTCATAAGTCAATAACGGTGCCTTTGTACTTACTAACGCTTGCCCTGTAACGCGCTCTGCAATATCCAAAGTCCCTTTGTTTTTAGCCTGTTCAAACAAGGCTTGGTTATCGCTCTGCTTTTGTAAACTAGGCAACCAATGGCTAATGCTATTATGTTTAAAATTAGGGTTTAGTTGGGTTAAGCGTTTTAAAAACTGTTCTTGCTTTTGTAATAGCGCTTCGTCGCTATCTGCAAACATAAAAACAATTTGGGTGTCCCATTGCCCAAGTAATAACAAATGCTTTTTTTCGTTTAGCATTAAATGTTCGGAGCTTGCATTTAATAGCTTTACATCATCATTAAAGCTAATAGGTTTTATTAAAAATAACGCACTTATAAGGACTAATAACGTAATGAGTATTGGTTTTTTTAAACTATTGCAGTATAAAAAAACCTTAATGAGCTTTTGACTCATCAATAAACTCGAAGGCGATAACGTGAGTGTAGATTGCCACAATGGCAAAACTAAAACTGTAAATAGCCAAGCACTCACTAAACCCGCAATAACAAACACACCAACTTGAGATAATAACGTTAGTGGCGCACCTAGTAAGCAGCAATAACCCAACGTAGTCGTAATAAGAGAGAGTAAAAGCGCAGATTGTGTCCCTTTGCTGTAGCCTTTTTCATGCTCTTTTTTGGCTAAGTCAGTCATACCATGAAATGCATAATCAATGGCAATACCAATTAAGGTAACTGCAAAAACAAGCGTTAATAAATGAATAGTATTAAACAGCAATACCATAGCGATAGCGCCACCAATAAGTGCGCTCAGTACGGTAAAGCTTGCTAATAAAATACTGTTTAAACGCCTAAATACCCAAAATACCATAGCAATAAGGGCTAATAAGCTAATGCCACCAAACAGGCTCATCTCGTATTTAGCTTGTTTAGCATTTTCAGCCGTATGAAATAGCACACCAGAGTAAGTAATGCTTAAATCAGGGTAGGTTTTATTAAGTATATTGATCTGTTTAATTATCGCGCCAGCTAAATCAATTGATTTATTAACCCCTAAATTTTCGGGCGCTAAGTTTGCCAAAATGACACGGTATTCAACGCCTTTTAAACGTCGAGTTAAACGACCTTGTTCAAGCGTAAACAATTGGCTTTGTTTTAAGTTATCTTCTATAAATGCCGCTAGGCTCAAACTTGTATCTTTGCTTAAGGTAGCACTTACAAATGGGTTGCCTAACTGATTTAATTGCTCAAGGTAATAATGTTCAAACGTTGTTTTTTTGGTTAATGTTTGCTTGTAAGTATCACTTAATAACGCATGTTTGAAAGGTGAGAATGTTTGCGCTAAATCGTTAACGGACGGAAAGTTAAATGTGCTTTTAATTGCATTATCGTCAAGCCATTTTTGGAAATCATCAAATGCTTTATTTTTATTATTTCCTGCAAACGAGAACATAATACGGTTAGCATTTTGCTGAAAAAAAACATCTTCCGCATGTGCAATTTGGGAGTGCGACTTTGGCAATAAGCTAAACATATCGGCGCTAAACGTTGGTTTAGACAGCCAAAAAGCTGCAGTAAAAAGTAAAATTAAACTGCTAAACCACCCTACAATAACGGTAATTCGTTTTGTCACTGCACTATTCCCTTAATTAACCACTGCATTATTTAAAAAACATAATTTTATTTGGAATAAGTAAACTCAATTTTTGTGTTATTTCCTGAGTGCTCATTTAGTGTAATACTGCTCACTTGCTTAGCAGTTTCACATAAAATAAAATCACTAAATAATTGCTGTAGCATCGCTTCTTTTGGTGTTAACTGTGTGCAACTGTCTTGCATTTTAGCAATATCAAAACGTGTTTCCAGCGCACTCATATTTACGCTAAGTAAGTCACTCAGTAACCCTACAAATTGCTCGCTACCAGGTTGTGGTATTAACTCACCATTAGTATTTTGTGCAAGCACTTTGCCGTTTTCTATTATGAGCATACTCTCAACAGGCATTTTCACTTGCCAAATGAGCTTTTCATCAATTAACGAAAAAACACCCGACGAAATAAAAGGCTTAGCAAATCCATTAAATTGCTTATATTGCTTAAACTCACCTTTAATAACTGCTGCATTTACTACAGAGCAAAACAGTAAAAAGCTAATGGCTATGCTCAATGTAAAACATTTTAAAAAATTCATTTAATCGCCTATAAAATAAAAATTTAATTCAAAACCGCTTTTAACTTATTAAATAAAATAGCGGGTGATTCAAATTGCATTTCTTTGGAGCTAACCTCAACCGCAACTTGCGTGGTTGAGGCTTTAGTAAGGCGCTTATTAGTTAGCGAGTCAGTGATTACGTAATCAATCCGTAGTCTATTCTCGTATTCTTTTAAATAAGCCGCTACTTTAATTTTTTGAGTAAATACTGCTGAGGCGACATACTTTATTTGCATATCAACAATAGGCCACGCGTAGCCCGATTCATGCATTTGTGGGTAATCATAATCAAATAAACGCAGTAACTCGCAGCGCGCTACTTCTAAGTAACGTGGGTAGTTACCATGCCATACAACATTCATTGGATCGCAGTCATGAAATGGAATTTCAATTTCTACAACATGCGTTAATAATGCACCTTTACTATTCATACAACGCCCAACGTTTAGTTTGAATATACCCTATTGTTTGCCTTAGCACGGCTTCCATTGGTCTATCCTCAGTCAGGTTTTCAAAGTAATCAGTTATATCGGTATACATGTTTTGCATATCTTGCGTTAAAGTCGAAAACTCAAGATCGCCTTGTTTTATACGCAATCTAACACCTTGAATACTTGCTAATAACGTACTTGCTAACACTTGTTCTGTTAGCTGTAAAATACGTAAACAATCGCGAGACGCAATAGTCCCCATACTCACTTTATCTTGATTATGACACTCTGTAGAGCGAGAAAAAACGCTGGCCGGCATGGTTAGCTTTAATGCTTCAGCAGTGTAAGCACTACAGCCAATTTGAACCGCTTTAAAACCATGATTAATATAACGGCGCTCTGGTGCACTATCAGACAAGTTTGAAGGTAGCCCATTGTTGTACTTAGTATCAACCAAAGAAGCGATTTGTCTGTCTGCTAAATCAGCAAGGTTTGCAACGGCTGTTTTCATGCTATCCATTGCCATTGCAATGTGGCCTCCGTAAAAATGCCCGCCGTGTAATACATGCTCACCTTGGCCGTCAATTATTGGGTTATCGTTTGCTGAGTTAAGCTCGTTTTCTATCATATGCCTAAAAAACGGAAGACTGTCTTGCAGCACACCAATAACATGGGGTGCACAACGGATTGAATACCTATCTTGAAGTCTGTCTGCATTACGAGGGTGATCGTGATGGTTTAAATCTTCTCTTATCCAACGTGCAATTTGTTGCTGCCCAGGATGTGGCTTAACTGAAAATAATATCTCATCAAAATGATGGCTATTTCCTTTAAGCGCTAAACTTGATAATGCAGTAATACGGCTCGCCAGTTTAGCTAAGTAATTAGCCCTATCAAACGCTAAACACGCTAATGCAGTCATTACCGCTGTGCCATTCATAACGGCAAGACCTTCTTTTGGCCTTAGTGTTAGTGGTTCTAAGCCAACTTCTTTCATAACTTCAGCACTGTTACGTACTTGGTCTTTGTAAAACACATCACGCTCGCCTACCATCGCACCTGCAACGTAAGATAACGGTGTTAAATCGCCACTGGCACCTACTGACCCTTCTTGCGGGATCACAGGCACTATATCGTTATTTAAGTAATCTTTAAGTAGGTGCAGCATTTCCCAGCTAATACCAGAGTAGCCCTGTGAAAGTGATGTTAAGCGGGTCGCTAAAATTGCACGCCCTTGCACTTTATTAAATATATCCCCTAGTCCACAGCCGTGAAAGCGAGTTAAATGCAGAGGTAATTCATCAACTAAATCAAGGGGTACAGCAACCGTTACAGAATCACCGTAACCAGTAGTAACGCCGTAAATCACGCCATCTTCTTTTAAAAGTGTGTCTAAAAAACGCAAAGCGCTATTAATTTTAACGCTAAAAGTTTCACAGCTATTTAATTGCACTTGTGTTTCATTAAAGGCAACTCGAACAATATCTTCAATTGATAATCGCTGATTGCCAAAAAGCTGTATATTTTGTTCAGTCACACTTGTTCTCCATTGATTGATCGCGCACTACCTGCTGATCACTTTTCCAAAAATCGTAAAAATTAAACCACTGATAAGGATATAAAGCTGCGTAATAACTCAAACGCTGTGCATAGTCAGTAATAATAAGTGTTAGCGCCTGCTGTCGCTCTCGTCGAGGCATTTTTAATGACTGGCTGTAATGTTCAAATATCACTTGATACTTTTTGCTTTTTTTATCTTTTAAACAAAACAAAAAGTAAACAGGGCAATCAAGCAGCGCGGCTAATATAAAAGGCCCCTGTGAAAATGGGGCATTTTTGCCTAAAAACGGTACCTGTACCGACCGAGAAGCCGTTGTTGTGCTTGTTCTGTCACCAACAATAACGATTATTTCTCCCTGCTCTACTTTTTCTTTTAGTAAAATAGCTAAGTCAGGCCCCATATCAGTCACTTGTATTAAATTAACCGACACATCTGGGTTAATCTTTTTAAGCATTTTATTAAATTCAACAGCGTGATGGGTAAACACCAGTACATTTATTTTTTTACTGCTGCGGTGCTGGCTAAGTGCCCTGCACACCTCTAAATTACCCAAGTGGGAACCTATAAAAATAGCCCCTTGATTATGCTCATCTAGCTCAGCAAATAAATGCTCATTAGTGTATTTAATATCACGTTGGGTTATTCGCCCAAGCCAAGCATCAATTTTATCTAATGCGCTATCTGCAAAACTGCAAAAGTGCGTTAATTGCATTTTAAACGTAACAGGTTGTTTGCAGTCTTGGTAAACATTAACTTGCTCTAAAAACACTTTAGATGCTACACGCGCTACTTTTCCTGTTAAAAAAAGATAAAAAACGACAGGAAACAAAACAATCCACAGCCCTTTTCTACCCAGTAATTTATGAGCAAATAACAGTATTTGAATACCTAAGAAATTACCGCGCTCTTGCATTTTAGACCAGTGTTTAGCGGCCATAACGCCTCTTTAATTTATGCCAAATTAACACAGGAGAGCGAATCAACATTCCAAAAAACAAGCGGGTGTGTAACCACGAAATACGCACGTTATCGTGTAATGGCTGAAAATGAGAAAGCCCATTTTCGGGGTAAATTACTTGGCTAGGTAAAAATACAAAAGGCACATTGCGCCAATATAAACGCACTAAAATTTCGGGGTCAAAATCCATGCGTTTTCCAAGCGATACCTCATCAATTAGCTTTGTACTTTGCTCAAGCGGATACACTCTAAAGCCACACATCGAATCTACAATTGTAAAACTTAACGTTTCAATCCATACCCAAACATGCGTTAAATAACGTGCTAAATAACGGTGTTTAGGCACTGAATCGTCATATATTGGGCAACAGCTTATAAGCGCTTTAGGCTGAGCGTTTGAAAGCGCTATTAGTTTTTTAATATCAGATAAGTCATGCTGCCCATCAGCATCAACCTGTATCGCATGCGAAAAACCTAGCTTATGCGCCTGCTTTAAGCCTGTCTGTACCGCGCCGCCTTTACCTTGATTATCGTCGTGGGCAACTACACTCAACTGCGCGTATTTTGCATCAAGCTTACTGAACACATTTTTAGCTTCGACGTTGCTTGCGTCATCAACCATAATAATAGGAAGATTAAATGACGATAGTTGGCTCAGTACATCATCAATAACCGTAATGTGATTATAATTTGGGATAACAATACAAAAGTTATTCATTTATCAGGCTATCAAAAACAACACGGCCAGATGCATGCTGTCCTTTATTTGAATTATACGAAAAGGTATATTTATTCTCTGACTTTTGCTCAAGCAATAATTCGATTGTTATACCTGGGGTAATCACTACCTGAAATTTTAATACTTCAACATTTTTAACAGGTTGCTGAACATTATAATATTTACAAATTGCAGCTACAGCCCAGTCTAATTGCACAACACCTGCGAGTATTGGGCCATCCGTAAAATGTCCTTTGAAATAATCTAAATCATGAGGAACTAGTAAGCTTAATTTATACTTTTGCTCTGCTTTTTCACAAGACAGTAAATCAGGCTGTGTTTTAGTCAACTTTTGCAAAAAGACTCTCCAATGCTTTTAAATTTAACTTTGCCTGTGAGTTGTATGGTAATTGATCTACAAAACGCCACTTTTTAGGGATACAAATTCGCTCAAAGCGCGCTAATGCATGCGCTTTTAATAAATTATTTGTAGCTAACTTACCGTCACCATTAAAAAACATCTGCCCTTTATGCGTAAGCACAACAATAGCGCCTACAATTAATCGCTCACCAGGCAAGGCGATTACTTTAGCTTCACTTACCCACTCACTAGTACACAAATGTTGTTCTAGCTCATCTAAACTTAATCGTTTTTCTTCTAATTTTATAATTCGATCGAATCGGCCTAATAATCTAAATTGACCATTTTTAAGTACTTCGCCTCTATCATCTAAAGGGTAATTTTTGTCGCGAACGAGCGGTGAGTTTAAAATTAAACGCTGATCGTCCAAAGCCCGTACTTTAATACCCGAAAATGGCTGCCAAAGGCTAACCTTTTCAAGTGAAGTAACTTGTCGATATGCAATACCACCGGTTTCGGTACTACCAAAAACTTGTGTAACTGGTTTATTTAATTGCGTAAACAACGATACAGCATCTTCGTTTAATAGCGGTCCACCTGATGAGAAAATCCATTGTAAATGAGACTTATCATCCACTAAAACATTATCAATACATAACCGTTTTAACTGCGCTGGGCTTGAAACAAACACTACTTTTTTAAATAACTTGAGCTTTGTAGCTATATGTTCTGGGTAATGCAATAGTTCTGTATTAACAACCTTTCCTGCACGTAATGGCCACAATAATCTAAACAATAAGCCGTATATATGCTGATGCGAAACACTCGCTATAAAAATAGGATTATCAATCAGTGCGTAGCTATTAATTAATGTACTTAATTCTTTATTTATTACCTGCCACGTTTTTACAATTGGCTTTGCTTTACCCGACGAGCCCGACGTGTAAAAAACAATTGTGCCTTCTTGAGGCCATTTAATTGTTTCAATAGATACAAAGTGAGGTTGATTGACTAAGGAGCCTATATCTAGAAAATCAGCCTCTAAATCGGCTACTAATTCAGACTCACCAATAAAAAAAGGTGTTTGTTTAAGCAAGGAGTTTAACGTTGCAGGTTGCCCATTAGGCGGCAAAATCACTGTGTTTCCATGTAGTGCCAAAGCAAATAAGTACACGGCAAATTTGTAGGTGTCTGTGGTGTATAAAACAACCGATGATTTAGCATTTAACGTTGATAGCTTTGCTAAAACTTCGTTTATATCACTAACAAACTGACGCTCCGAAATATCATTATCAGTATGATTAAAACATGTTCTTATCGCATTACTTTGAAAAGCATTAAACACCGGCGTTCCTTTTTACTTTTTGTCTGACTAGCCACTCTATAGCAAACAATGTGCCCATAGCTAAGTAAGCAATAAAACCATTATAAAAAGCCCAGGTTTCTAGGCTACTAAAAATACTGGTGTACAGGGCAATGCCACCGTTTAATACAAAAAAACACACCACACTAGCGTTATTTTTTTTGTATAAATTACACCGTTTTCATCAAGTGAGGGCTCAGTAATGCGCGCAAAGGTTTCAATAATAGAAGGCCCTTTATACAAAGAATACGCAAACACAACTAACATAACTAAATTAATGATTACGGGATATAAACGCAGCCCTAAATCGCTATCCATTACCTTGGAAATCAAAATAGTAATGGCTGCTAAAAATGTAGCGGGCTTTAACCACGGCATTTTATCAAACAAGGCTCTGCTTAACCAAAGTCTAAGCCCGAGTAAAAATAGCAGTAATACTGTAATAATCAGACTATTAAAACGCGTAAGGCCTACGTACACAATAATAGGGTAGCAAGCCAAGCAAATCATAATTAACGTTGTTAAAACTGCTTTTAACATAGTATTAGTTAACTAACTTTTCTATTTCGGTGACTATGTCTTGCACTGTGCGCACAAGCTTAAAGGCATCAGGCTCAATTTTTTTACCTGTGATTTCTCTTAATTTCACAACTAAGTCAACTGCATCAATACTGTCTAAATCAAGATCTTGGTACAGGTTAGCCTCTAAGCTAATATCTTCTGGGTCTATTTCAAATTCGTTTTCTAAAATGCCGTGTAATACATCATAAATTTCAGCAGCGGTTTTCATCTTTCTTCCTACTTTTATATATTAAGAACGTGCTTGTTCAATAAATTTTGCTAAAGAATTAACTGAGGCAAAGTGCGCTTTAGTTTGATCAGAGTTTGCATCTATTTTCACATCAAATTGCTTCTTTATCGCAAGGCCAAGCTCTAATGCATCTATGCTGTCTAGTCCTAGGCCATCTACAAATAAAGCGTCATCATCTTGTATGTCAGCAGTGGTCATGTCTTCAAGGTCAAGGCTTGAGATAATCAGTTGTTTTATTTGTTCTTTTAATTCGCTCATATATTTTTTAGCTCTTGTGTAAAATAATGTTGTAAATCTTTAGTCAATTGGCGTGATTGCATCGCAGGCATATCGCTGTCGTACGTTGCACAATTAAACTGCTGGCTCGCAAGCCCCATTGTAAAATGCGCCTGATATGGCGCGACCTTATACCAAGGTGTGCCTTTGGTTAAAGTGTTTGGCTTCATTTTAATTAAAAAAGTAGTAATGGGCGCATGACATCTAATTGCAATATTTGCAGCGCCTCGTTTAAACTTTAATGTTTTGTGAGGCTCTGTCCGTGTCCCTTCAGGAAATACAATTAAGTTATTACCCTTTTGCAAACTGCGCTCGCATTCTCGTAATAGCTCCTGCGGATCGTCATTACTTATATAGCCGGTGCTTTTAATAACGCCGCGCATAAAAGGATTTTTAAATAAATGCGCCTTTACTACGCAATCTGCATTTTTTACTACCGAAATTAAAACAACAACATCAATTAAAGAAGGATGGTTTGCTAATATCAGTTGCCCTTTTAAGCTTTCAATTTTTGCTTTATCGTTGACATGAAATCGAATAACGCCCGTTACATGCATTAAACTAACAAACCATTTGAAGCTGTAATGTACTGTCTTTCGAGCCTTAATCTTTTGTTTAACTGAGTCACTTTGAAATAGGCGCTGAGCAGGAAAAACAATAAAGGCTAATACTAAACCACCAACCCCAAAAACTGAAAAGCAAAATGCAGTAGCAATAATCCGCCAAATCAACCCACATAACCTTTGTACATTTTTAAGCATGGTATGTAAGCTGCCAATCGTGCTCAAGCGTGTTATGAACAAGTAATATATTGCTTCGCTCATACAAAGCCTTAGCGCATTGAATACTCATTGGTAAGTCGCTTTTTTCGATGCCCGTATTAAATACTTTGTTTAAACTAAAATGGGGTTCGCCTTTTTGCGGCGCTCTTATTATTAAACCAATAGAGTGTGCTATTTGCTGTTCATCGGCGTACTGAGCGTAAATATCAGGGAGAGTCTCGTCGGTATGAACTATTAACATGTGTTGCTGATCGTTATCAGCAAGTCTTACAAAGCCATCTACGAGTGCATAAATAAAGCTTTCGGCTCCTGCAGCTATAGCATTTGTAGCACTTGTATTACCCTGTATTATCCCAAAAAGCCCCGATGCGGCATTATGCACACTTAACCCAAAACCAGTGGGCGACAGTGGCTGATCATTTACTACATCAATAAGTAAGTTAGACGTTTTGTGAAAATCACCGTGGCGAGAAGAAAAAACACTCGGTAAATTAACATAGTTACCTTGAGTGCTTACTTGATGAGCACTAAAGAGTGCCATTTTAATAAAGGAAGTCATTCGGCGTCGCTGCATAGCAGGCACCCAACTAAGATTTAATACGGAGGAATCAAACCAATTACTCTCTTTTATTTGTCGCTGTTCGGGCTTTATCCATATAGCGAGTTCTTCAACAACAAATTTCACAGCTCTGCATATTTTATAAGATATAAGGGAAGGAATTTTACCGATTTTAGCAATAGAAGTAAATAATCATTAACAAAAAGCACTGAACTAACACTTTGTTCAGCGCTTGCTCATATTGCTAGGAAAGGAGGGCTATATCGTCCTGCTTTATACACTTAGCTGTGCCGCCAACAACATCGTTGTTATTCAACTCATTAATTAATACTTCGCCTTGAGCTTGCTGCTCATCACTAAGCGGTAGATACGGTAATCTAAATACAGGGTTTACTGCACCTGTCATCATCAACGCGGTATTAATAGCAATGGGGTTTGGTTCACAGAACAACCAGTTCATTAATGGTTGTAATGATGTATTTAACTCATCATTTTTAGTATCCATTAACTGACGGAATAACCCAGGTATTAAGTTAGAAGTAACCGAGATAACACCGTGCGCTTTATGTGTGTGGCGCGCATCGTGACTTTCATCATCGTTACCCGACCAACATGCAATACCTTGTTGTTCATAATGGGCAATACGTTCATTACCGCCACACTCTTTTACACCAATAAAATATTCATGTTTAGCGAGTGGCTCAATAATATCAGGTGTTAGGTCTTGACCTGTTCGCCCTGCTACGTTGTAAATAAAGGCAGGTCCAATATCAAGTACGCGCTTAAAGTGCTCTTTAACACCCGCAATAGACGTACGTCCGTAATATGGATTAATTTGCAGTGCTGCATCCATACCGCTGGCAAAGCCATATTTAGTTGCTTTAATCGCTTCACGGGTGTTGTTACTACCGGTATTACCGACAATAACCAGTTTGTCACCATACTTGTTTGCACTGTGCGCTATAAGCATTAAATGCTCTTCCCAGTTCATTAACTGGCCTTCGCCTGTTGTGCCACCAACTACAATGCCGTCAACGCCTGCTGCAATTTGTATTTCGACGAGTTCATCGTACTTTGCTAGGTCTATTTCACCGTTTGCTAAGTATGGCGTTTTAATAGCTGTAATAAGGCTTGCTTGTTTAATTTTCTCTAGGGTGCGCATAAAAAATCATTATTTATAAAACTTGCGCTATTTGTAACATAATTGCCGGTACTTTTGGAGGTGTAAGCCTACATTTAATTATAAAATTTCTTGTGTTATTAAGTTTGGTAATACAAAATGAACAACTGTATATATGAACAGTATTTTATTTTTAACGATACCAGAGGCTTTATGCGTTTATCTGACTACTTAGCAACTCATTTTTATAACACCGATGAACTGTGCCAAGCATTAAATATAGATGCAGATACACTTTTAGCTTGGCAAGAGCGAAGTGTTTTCCCCAAACCAAGTTACTGTATTAAAAGTCAACTTAGCTGCAGCTCATATTCAGGTTTGTATGAATGCGAAGAGTATGACGACTATTACCCGCGCGGCTGTGTTAATTGGGGTCAAGGTCTTTTAAAACAAAAAATAGAATCATCAAGCCATGCTTTTAATTATTTTGCACAGCAATATACTGCAAGCCTAACTAAACTCGCTCAGCAAGGATTTACGTTTAGCGAAGAGCTATTTGGCTGCGAAATAGACGAGCACTTGCAGCAAATTTGGCAACAGTTTTTATGCAGTAAGTACGGCGTGCTTACTCAAAATGGATTAATAGACGAAATAGTCTCGGTAGATATTGGCAGGCTATTAGTTGACGACATTACAGAACTGCGCAGTAAAGCGAGCTTAAACCAAGAAGAAAGAGCGCTACTGCACCCCGCCATGAAGCTTTTAAACAAAGCATTAGGGCATGGCGCCGATCATGAAAAACAACACACATTACGCACCCGCTATATAGATGCACTTATTTTAAAATACGACTTATCTATAAAATAGTTTTGCAATAGTTTGATTATTTATCATTTTAGGATTATTTTACGAAAAACAAGATCTGTTAACTTAATTGTTACGTAAAACATGATTTAAAGGCACTGACTCAATGACAATCAAAACAAAAATAAGTGTAATTTCTGCTGTAATCACTATCCTATCTTTTAATACGCTAGCTAAAGCTAACCACGAAATAGCAAATGACGACATAATAAAAATGCAGCGTGCAGCACTTGCTAAAAACACTGCGAATAAAGGCTTTGGCCCACAATCTCCACGCAATATTGATAATTATAAAGGCGAAAACACCGTAGTTTTCTCTCATGCCCCAACTTCATCAAATATGAACTTATGTAATATACACTTTCATAAAAATGCTGAACATGCCGGTGGCGAGTTTAGTAAATATGCCGGAAATGGTAATGGAAAAGGCTTTAAAAGTGGCTACTTATATTCAGGCTCTTTAACTAAAAGTGAAAGTAAACCAGCAAAAATTGAAATTTGTCCAAGCGATCACGGCGCGCTTTTAGTTGGCGATACCATTGAGGTTCATAACGTTCATACGTCAGCAATTGTAAAACCAGGCCCTACCTTGGGTAGCTGTTTAAGTGATTCGATTAAAAATCCGCAACTACGTGTTGAAGCTCAAGTATATGTATTAGTAAACGATGCTAACGCACTTGATTTTGCTCAAATAAGCTCCGTGTCATCTGTTAATGGTTACTATCAAGCTATTGCTACACCTACAAATACGGGTAAATCGGTTGTTTATAGCGGTTCAACTACTGGTCCTAGTTACAACGAGGCAGGCTCTCCTTTTCAAGTAACATGGTCAGTTAAACCAAAAGTAGCAAAGGTTGATATAAACAGTGTTGGCAAATGGTGTGAAAGTAACACCTTTAATGAAGATCATGCCCACGGCGTACGAAATCTCGTAATAAATCCTGCATTACTCTCTAAAATAAAATAATTAAAATTTAGCCTAATAAAACAACCCACGAATTAGTGGGTTGTTTTATTATGACCGTTAAAATGAGTATTACGCTTAATGGGATAAAAATGTCACATCAAATGTATTTAAATCTTTATATGTAATACATGTTTGCTCATTAGTATTAAGCTCAACAACACCACAGTAAGAACCAGTTATAAACACTTGCCCTGCTTTTAAATTAATTCCCTTTGCTGATAAGTAATTAACCGCCCAATAAAGTGGAAGCTGCGCAAGCTCTGCAGGGTGCACACCTGCCAAGTTTAACTCCAGCTCAGTTTGCTTAACGTTGATATTTACAGTACTTGCGTTATACGCTTTGGCTTTATCTATTTGCGGGCCTAAATACACGCCTTGATTAGATAGGCCATCGGCCAGCTTTTCAATGTGAGTGCTTGGAGTGTCTTCATCAAACCTTTTTTGAATAAGCTCAAGTGCTAAATGGGCGCTGGCAAATGCAGTATCTACGTCTTCATTTGTATAGGTTTTATTACTTGGTAAATCGCTTTGCAAAATAAATGCAATTTCTGGTTCTATCAGCGCTTTGTTGTTTGTTGTATACAGTGGGCAATTTTCAGCTTGTTTTATAGGTGCATGTAAAAGAGGCGCTAATATAATTGAGCCATCATCTAAAGGCAGCATACACTTCCAGCCATATACAGTTTGATCATTTAAGTAAATCATCAACTTTTGTACTTCTATTGCATCGTCAGTCGTATCTAGTACTAACTCTTTAGGAAAGTTTGAACGTGCTGGGTTTTCTTCTCTTTGTGCTAATAAGTGAGTAGCAATTAGTTTTAGTTGTATTGAGTTGTTCACATAAATCTCTTTAAAATACGTTACTGGTTAAGCAGTAAATAGGAAGGGTTATATTATTAATGTATTAGCTTAGGCATTAGAACATCATGTTAAATGCCTATAATTAAAATTGTATTTAAAACAAAGCGTGGGAATTATTTAAGTATCAATAGATTTAAGCGAACGTAAAAACAGCCCTAAGCCACCAAACGCTAAAATTATAATAACAATCAAATCAAACGACGTCATAGTTCGCATACTAAATCGCACACTCGATATAACGCCAAATATGAGTGCGGTTAACGAGCCAAGAGATAGTATCCAGCCTAAAATGTTTTTAGAATTATAAAAAATCAGACCCACACCAAAAATAAACGGGATCATAACCATGCCGCCTGTAACGCCAAAGCCACCTAAAGCATTAACACTATAAATGCGAGAACTTAGTCCAAAATTAGAGGTCACCGAAATTGCGTTTAGCAGCATATAAAAGCCACCGCACATCATAATTAAACCAATAAAAAAATGCCCAATACCACCAGAGCTTCCACCAGCACCTTTCATTATTAATTATTCCTTTTATATTTTTGACTTATTTGTTTTAGATGGTAATTGCTCAAGTATTCACATTGACCGCAATCTACATAATCAATCAGTGCACACGCGAAAACACTTATCGCGTAATTACATGCCAAATAACATAAAACCAAGATAAAAAACCATGCAAAATTGCCCATAACACAGACTCGTTAGCACTCCATGAAATAGCAATTGCTAGGGCTGTACCAAAAGAGACTCCATATTTTACTATTTCATTTCTTGAGTTTCTCATTAATTACATTCCTAATTTTTAACTTGTTAGCTGTTTGATTTGCTTACTAAAACTGAAAGCTCTTTACCATCAATATTGATACTTGCTTCTTTGCCTAGTTCAACAACTAAAGAGGGAGCCATATGTTTTCCACCTAGTTTTAGGTCAGTTGCTAAACTAACAGTAGAATCATCAATTGGCGTTACTGTAAGAGCAAAACTATACGAATTTTCAACTGAAACTGACGCCTCTTCGTTTGAATTTACTACTAAAATAGGTGAACCAATTAAGTTTTTATTATCATAAAACTTGGCATTCACTACAAAACTATCATTAGCTTGTGCAAATGAGACAAAGCCTAACAATGCTATAATTGCGATTAATTTTTTCATTATTATTTCCATATAAATAGATACAGCTAAAGGCTATTAAAGCTTTATTAGCTGTGATTTTTCAGCTAGCAATTTACCAACTAATGATTAAAAAACTTATGTTTTAGCTCTGATGAAGTAACCAACACCCAGTGAACTAATATAGAACAACACTCCAAATACACTAATATCAATGAGTAGCTTTAGAATGTCAAAAGTATCTGTAAACACAAGATACTCAAAAGCAAATAAGTGAAATATGACTTTTGATCCGAAATACGCAGTTAATAAAGGAATTACAAAAATAAGAATAGATTGATTAGATTTATTAATTTCCATACCCATGTCTCCACTATTGGTTTAATTAACTCAGCTCTAAAAATATAACACACAAAAAATATATAAATAGTTAGCTATTTTGAGTCTCTTACTCAGTACCACTCGGACTATTTATGGCTGACTAAAATGCCATATTATATTTCTATAATTTACACCAGAGAACTTTAATGTAAACAACAAATTAAATAGGCTATTTATTAGAGTGAATTGTGATACCAAAACGACTTTAATAAAGTTATGAACCTCTTTTGATTTCGACGCACTGTGCATTAACAAAAAAGAGTCCTAATAGGTTTCATTGATATTGGCGAAGTTGAGTATTTAGGCAGGTTGGGCTGTAGGAATAAAAGGTGATGTAGGTTAACAGCACCTATTTGAGTATTTACTTTATGATATGTAATTTAGCTAAGTATTTTAATACGTACCATAATAGGCAGTATAGAAAGAATTTAACCAATTGATTTATATACATCAATACTACTATTGGTTAAAAGCCCAGTAACTTGCGTACCAAATGCTTTAAAGTGTGGCTCGTTTTTATGCGCTTCAAAGTGCTCGTCAGACGCCCATTGTTCACTAACTACATAGTCGGTATGTTCATCATCACTTTTTACCGATAGTTCATAACGTAAGCACCCTACTTCTTGGCGCGATGACTTTTGTAAGTTTTCAAGTGCTGTAAGCATTACATCTGCATCAATATTTTTGCACGACAGTGCAGCTATAACCGTTAACATGTGTATTCCTTTTCAAAAGTTAAGGTGTAGATAATCTACACCTTAAAATATTTAGTTTAACTTTGCGTTTGAGGTAAGTTTACTGATCCCACTGCGGCGCAAATTCTGGTGTTGCTTGGCGGTCGCCACAATCTAGGCCATCAATGCGGGCTATGTCTTCATCATCTAATTTAACGTGGTCGTTAAAGTTATCTTCTAAGTTTTTACGCTTAGTTGATGATGGAATTGTCGTCATACCACTGGCGTTAACCCATGCTAAAACAACTTGTGCTGGACTTGCATCGTGCTTTTTAGCAATGTCGATAATGGTTTGATCTCTAAGTACTTTGCCTACTACAAATGGCATGTACGCTGTTACATGAATGTCGTGCTGAGCACAAAATGCGCGTAATTTAGTATTAGTTAAATATGGGTGCACCTCAACCTGATTGGTAAATATTTCACGCGAGTCAAGCGTTTGCATTGCTTCATTTAAGTTTGCAATGGTGAAGTTTGATACACCAATGTGCTTAGTTAAACCAAGCTGCTTCGCTTTTAGTAATTCAGTGAGGTATTCACTCATTGGCTCGTCGTTAGCAGGCGATGGCCAGTGAATTAGCAGTAAGTCGACCGAATCAACTTGTAGCTTTTCAAGTGACTTTTTAACGCTTGGGATAAAGTCGCTTTTATTTAATTTGTTATTCCACACTTTGGTAGTTAAGAATATTTCACTGCGCGGAATATTACTATCTTTTATGGCTTGACCTACTTGCTCTTCGTTGCCATAAATTTGTGCGGTGTCAATATGGCGAAACCCAACTTCGAGCGCCATTTTTACTGAATTATAGGCAGTGTCGCCCTCTAAGCGGAATGTTCCCATACCGAGTTCTGGCATTTCTATTACACGTTTTGTCATGGTTTATCCTTATAAAATAATCGGTTTTGAAATACAAACTTCTCTGAAGTTTTACGAAATACACCTTTTACTTCTTATTACGACTGTCACTTAAAAATCTATGACCTCATAACAGGTATGAGGTCATTAATTTTAGTTTCAAGGTTAGGTCTGTTAATCTTTAGAGATTACATTTGCAGCAGTGTATTTGGTATTTAGGCAAGGCAGAGCCTATGCAGTGTGGTTGTTCCACATTAATAAGCGATAACGCAGCATAAATGCCAAATACGCGCTGCCTGTAGGTTCTTCCTAGGGTGGATTTACTCTTTGTCCCTCGATTTTTACTTAGCCCACTAGGTTACAAACCTCGCTCCGTGATTAAATCCTCCCTAGATTGAACAAATTTAATCCTAAAAGGTCAACAGACCCTGCTAAGGCTTTATGCTTGCTGAATTTCACGTTTATCAAGCATACCGCTGTAGCGTGTAACACCAAGTGCTAAAACAGAGATAACGGCGCCTATCCATGCTGTATCTTGCAGGGTCATATTCTCTACTACGCTACCACCAATAATTGAGCCAAGCGCAATACCAATATTAAATGCGGCTATGTTCAAACCTGATGCAACATCTACCGCATTTGGCGTGTGCTTTTGCGCTTGCTTTACTACATAAAGTTGCAAGCCTGGCACATTGCCAAAAGCAAATGCGCCCCAGACTAAAATAGTAAGTACAGCAGCAATTTTTGATTCCATCGTAAAAGTAAATATCAGTAAAATAATACTCAAAGCGCTGAATATAATGCTTAGTGCGCTAATTGGGCCGCGTTTGTCGGCCAACTTTCCACCCCAAATATTACCTATCGCTACCGATACACCGTAAACAAGCATTATTAAAGCAATAGCCGAAGGCGCAAAACCTGTTTGTTGCTCTAAAATAGGTGCTAAATAAGTAAACGCTGTAAACGTGCCACCGTATCCCAATATCGTCATTAAATACACGAGTAATAAACGCGGTTTTGCAACTACTTGTAGTTGCTCTTTAAACGTGGCTGGTATTGATTGTTTTAAGTTTTTTGGTACTAAAATAGAGCTGCCGATTAATGCAATTAAACCTAATACCGACACAACTAAAAACGTTGCACGCCAACCAAAGTGTTGTCCAATCCATGTACCTAGTGGCACACCAGTTACTAGTGCTACAGTAAGCCCGGTAAACATAATGGCTATTGCACTGGCTTCTTTGTCTTTGCTTACTAGACTTGTGGCGATCATCGATCCGATTGAAAAAAACACACCATGGGCAAGCCCCGTTAAAATGCGCGCAAGTATTAATGTTTCGTAACTTGGCGCTTGCCATGCAAGTAAGTTACCTAAAACAAATAAGCCCATTAAGCTTATTAGTACCACTTTACGATTCCAACGACCCGTTAAAGCTGTTAGCACCGGCGCACCAATGGCAACGCCAACCGCATATAAACTTACAAGCAAACCTGCTGAAGGTAGGCTTACGCCTAAGTCGTTTGCAATGGTGGGTACTAATCCCACTATTACAAACTCAGTTGTTCCGATTGCAAATGCGCTTAAGGTAAGCGCCCACAAAGCCAATGGCATAGTTATGTCCTCATTAATATTTGAAGAATGTAGTTTGGCTAAAATATCGTTTGCAAAAAATAGCATTAGTGACAAAATACTTTTGTTAATAATGCAAAGATGGTGTTGGTATACTTATGGCTGTTCATTCAAAAACTGAAGATTTAGAAACGTTTATAACGGTAGTAGATTGCGGAAGCTTTTCGGGGGCAGCTAATTTGCTCGATCAACAAGTGGCTAAAGTGTCGCGAGCTGTATCACGCCTTGAAAATACACTGCAATGCACTTTACTAAACAGAACAACACGCCGATTAGAACTTACCGAAGAGGGCCATACTTTTATAAAATATGCGCGCGAAGGATTAAATACGCTTTATACCGGTGAAGAAGCCATAAAGCTTTTAAAACAAGCGCCAAGTGGCAAGCTGCGAATAGATGCTGCAAGCCCTTTTGTATTGCACCAACTTACGCCTTTAATTGGCGAATTTGCTAAGCAATACCCTCACATAACGCTTGATATAACCTCACACGACAGCATTATTGATTTACTTGAACATAAAACCGATTTAGCCATACGCATTGGTGATTTAAAAGACTCAAACTTACATGCTCGTAAACTCGGCAGCAGTCAGTTACGTATTGTAGCCAGCCCAGAATATATAAAAAACAACGCAGCAATTACACAAGTAGATGACTTACAAAACCATAAGTTAATTGGTTTTAGTGACTCCCCTAAATTAAACACTTGGCCGTTAGTAAAGCCCGCTTTATTTACGTTTTCGCTTAGCGCAAGCAGCGGCGAAACAGTGCGCCAACTATGTATTGCAAACCAAGGTGTGGCGTTACTTTCTCACTTTATGATTGGCAATGACCTAAAAACAGGTAAATTAGTTGAAGTGTTACCCAGTGCAGTTAGCTCACCTAATAACCGAGAGGTTGTACAAGCCGTGTATTATAAAAACAGTGCGGTATCGTCTCGAATTGTGGCTTTTTTAGATTTTATAAAGCCACGACTAAGCTTATAACTATATTAAAAAGCAAGTTAAATTATGCTTGGTTATTAAAAAGCAAACCTGAGTGTTTACTATCCGAAGATGATGAAAACATTGAATCCATTAAAGTAGATACATTTTTACGCACTGATAATTGTATTGACGATAGCTCACTGTCGAGTTGCTTTTTAAGTTCGCTTAGCTCTTCTACCGCTTCCCCTGTGGGCGTATCAGAACTATTGGTCATTTCTCTTATTTTACTCTGTAAATCTTTAATTGACTCGATCGCTTTATTCATTTGAACTGCTGAATTGTCACTCGAATCTTCTGTTTCGCTGCTAATGATAGACTTTGCGTCTTCAGTAGCTGCAGTAGAGCTCGTAGTTTTTTCGGCGTCTTTATTTAAAGAAGAGTCTGCTTTAGCCTCTGGACTTATACTAGGATCATCCGTTTTTACAGTGTTTTTATTTAAATTACTTAGGTTTGAATAGCCATTGTCATTGTATAACTGCGAAGAAAGAGTTCCAAAATTCATTTTTGCCTCATGTGTCTAAAAATTGACGACTTCATTTTTATAATTAGAGGCAATTATCATTCCAAATATGGTAACAAATTGACCATCAGTATTTTAAACGGGAACAGGACTTATAAGTCGCCACGGGGTATTATTTTGCTTAATTTAAAATGCGAGGAAAGCTATACTTTTAAAATACGCCTGCGAAAGGCTAAATATTTTATGCACAGATGAAAACGCCATAAAGCTTTAAAACAAGCGCCAAATGGCAAGCAACTAATAGATGCGGCAAACCCTTTTGTATTGCATCAACTTACGCCTTTAATTGGTGAATTCGCTAAGTAATACCCTCACATAACGCTTGATATAACCTCACACGGCAGTACTATTAATTTACTCGAGCATAAAACAGACTTAGCCATACGTATTGGTGATTTATAAGATTCGAACTTAAATGCTCGTAAACTTGGCCGTTAGTAAAACTCATTTTATTTACGTTGTCGCTTAGCGCAAGCAGCGGCGAAACAGTGCGGTATCATCGCGAATTGTGGCTTTTTTTAGATTTTATAAGGCCTAGGCTTAGTTTATAAGCTCTGTATATTAATATACATATGCTTATTAAATGTTTTAACCGATTTTTTGACGCTTTTTAATAATCAAAAAGTATAAATAACAAAAGTAGTAATTAAAGGTATTAATTAAAATGGATTCTTTAACGCAGGTAGCATTAGGCAGTGCTGTAGGTTATGCGGTGTTAGGCAATAAAATAGGTCGAAAAGCCGTTTTATGGGGAGCAATTTTAGGCACGCTCCCTGATTTAGATGTATTTTTGCCATATGGCGGATCTGTAGAAGCATTTACTTATCACCGTGGCTTTAGCCATTCGTTATTAATACATTTATTAATTAGCCCGCTCATTGTATGGCTAATATTAAAAGTACACGCGGGAATGCAAATTTATAAAGTGCGCTGGTTTTGGCTAGTATTTTTAAGTTTATCTACACATGCCCTATTAGACAGCCTAACGTTATACGGTACACAACTACTCTGGCCTTTTACTGAGTACCCCTTTGCGGTTTCTAGTGTATTTATTATTGACCCTGCTTACACGCTTCCTTTATTAATTGGCGTAATATGTACGCTAATACCCAAAATAAAAGCAGCAACGGCTTATCGTATAAATGCAGCGGCTTTAGTTTTAAGTAGTCTATATTTATTTTGCGCTTTAATTTTAAAAGTAAATATTGATGACAAAGTAAAAACGGCTCTCAACAACAGACAAATACCAGTAAATGCGTATGTTAGTACGCCTGCTCCGCTAACCACTTTGCTGTGGCGTATTGTTGTGATGTCTGACGGACAATACTACGAAGGTTATGCATCAGTATTTGACGCACCCAGCGATGTTACATTAACGGCTTATCAAACAACGCCTTCACTGTTAAATAATATTAGCGATGAATGGGCTATAAAACGCTTGCAGTGGTTTACTAAAGGGTTTTATTCGGTGCGCCAACAGCAAAGCAATATTGTACTTTCTGATTTACGTATGGGCATGGAGTGCAACTATGTGTTTAATTTTGTAGTGGGTCAAAAAAATGATTCAGAAGTGAGCATTGGTAACTTTGAAAAAATAAGTCAAAGACCAAACTTAAACAATCTTCATAAAATATGGAACAGGGTCTGGCAACCAAATGTGTCTTTAGCATCACCCGCGGCAAAAAATGACTGCAATAGCGAATAACGGCATATTATAAGATTCGTACTAGCATGAGGAAGTTAAGTGAAGTTCAAGCAGCAATTAAACTAAATAGTTCACTAAAGTGATTGCTGCTTTTTTTGCTGATACATTGCAACATCAGCATCTTGAATCATATCCTCAACCGATTTACCTGTATCGTGTTTAAAGTGTGTTACTCCTACACTGTAATCAATTTTGTATGGCTTGTTTAAGGTATTATTAGCATGCTCTATTGCATCCGCAAACCTTTGTAAAACAAACTCTGCTTTTGTCTCGTCTGAGTCGCTTAACATCGCAACAAATTCATCTCCGCCAAGTCGACCTATTACTTCACAATCACGAAATGAACTAAGCATAATTTGTGCAAATTTATTTAATACAAAATCGCCTTCGTGGTGTCCATAAATATCATTAATTTGTTTAAACTTATTGAGATCAAACAAAATAAACGACATTGATACTTTGTTTCGCCTACATACATTTAGCGTATGTTCGGCAAGGTTTAAAAAGCCACGTCGATTAGAGATTCTTGTTAACTCATCAATTGTGGCTAGTTGAATTGATTGAATTTCTCGCTCGACTAACGTGCCTAAATCTCTTAGTAATTGTTTTTCTTCATCATTGAGTTGTCTAGGTTTATTATCGGCAAGGCACAAAGTGCCTATAATGACTCCTTCCCTTAATTTTAAAGGAAAGCCTGCATAAAAGCGTACTTTAGGATCGCCTGTAACAAAGGGGTTATCAAAAAACCTTTCGTCTTGAGCTGTATCTGGGATTATTAATAACTCGTCTTGATTTATGGTGTGGCCACAAAATGAGGTTTCGCGAGGAAGCTCAGGCGCATCGAGCCCCTGTCTTGATTTAAACCACTGGCGGTCTTCGTCAATCAAAGTAACCAATGAAATAGAAACATTAAACATACGCTTGGCAATACGAGTAACACGATCAAAGCGCTCTTCATGAGACGTATCTAGAATTTTTAATGCTCTAAGCGCGTGTAATCGCTCAGCTTCGTTATTTGGAATCTCAGGTTTAATCATTAAAGCTCTATTAATTTTAAATGTTTTATAAATTACGAAACTGGAGCGAATATTTTCGAGTATATAATCCGATAAACTTATTTAAACTATAAACAGTCTGCCTATTCAAACTAGAACATTACCTAAAAATAGCAATAAATAAATATTTATAAATATCAGTAAGTCGTGCCTAAATAAAGATAAGATTCAATCCGCAAAAAATTATGATTTAAACAGGTGGGAGTAGTGGTTGATACAACATAGCTACTCTTTAATGAAAAAGTAGTAGTGGCTATTTAGTTTTATTTAAATAACCACTGGATTTGGCATACTTACAAAAATAAACACTTTAATTTTGGTGCTCATATTGTCCACGGTAAACTTCAAATACTTTTAAAACAGTATGTTGCTCTTTAGTTAGGTTATCAAACCAATCATCAAACAGCTCATCATCTTCTTGCTCGCTTAGTGCCATATACCTTGCTAGTAACTCTACAATATCATTGTGGTTGCAGGTTAAAGGATTTACTTGTTGCGCCAAGGTACTGTGGTCGCGCTCTCTTAGGGTTTCCATCACCCCTTGATCAATTTGTTCTTGTTGTTGTGTTGCGTCACTCATACATAACCTCTGTAATAACTTTATAACCGTATTTGTTAACGTTTTAACTCTTAAATATAGTTATAACAGCCTAAACGCCAATAGCCAGCATTTTTGATTCAAGTGCTTATTTTTTGATTTGTTTGCGCAAATAGCCAGCAATTACGGCCTTTTTGATGAACATTTAAATAATTTGCAATGGGGGAATAAATACGTTAAATTAAAATGATATACTATCACATATCATTTATTGAGGCGTATTATGAAACCAAATATTCATCCTGATTACCACGTGGTTGCTTTTCACGATACCGCTGCCGATTCTTACTTTATTATTGGCTCAACCATAAAAACGAGCCGCACAGTAGAAATAGACGGTAATACATATCCATACGTACCTATTGATGTATCAAGTGACTCGCACCCATTTTATACAGGCAAGCAAAAAACAACCGCTACAGATGGCCGCGTTGCGCAGTTTAATCGTCGTTTTAAAAGTTTATCGACTGTTAAAAAGGAAAAGGTATGAAAGTATTAAGCTCTCTAAAAAGTGCCAAGCAACGTCCGGGGTGTCAAATTGTAAAACGCAAAGGCCGAGTATTTGTAATTTGTAAAAACAACCCACGCTTTAAAGCAGTACAAGGAATGAAAAAGAAATAAGTTAAACGGGGATGCTCAACATATAATTAGGTAGCTTGCTTAAGCTACCTAATTTAGGGGGACTATTTTACCACTACTGAAAACTCTGGTACTGCCTGAATTACTTTTTTTACCGTACAGGTATTAACGGCTGCAATAAGCGCCTTTTTATATTTATCAGGGAAGCCTTCTGGTAAGTTAATCTCAATTGAAAATAGCTTTTTACCGTTGTCATCTACATTTTCGTTATTTTGAGTAAGCGTCATACCTTGCGTTGAAATATCACGCTGCTCGCAAAACTTACGCGTATAAAAACCTGCACATAAAACCATACTTACTAAAAAATAATCAAACGGTTCTGGATACTCTGCATTGCCACCAGCGTTTACGCTTTGATCGCTTATTACTTCTAGGTCGCCAAATTTAGCGCTTTGCTTTTGGCCTTCTAACATTGAAACTGAAATTTCCATTGTGTTTCCTTATATTTATTGCTGCAGATACCTTAACGCAATTAGCTTAAAAGTAGCTACTAAAGATACATATAGTTTAGGTTTATGAACCGAACAGTAATTCAAAGAACCCTGGAGGCTCGTGTAACTCATGATATTTTTTACGTAAATTATCTATATTTTTCAGTGGTTCTTTTGCCGCACTTAGCCCCTGCTCGTTTGCTGCTTTTTTTGCAAGTTCAGCTTGAGCAATCACTTTATCAAGGCCCTGCAATGACTGCTCAGGTTTTTTGTAAAACTTACCTGTTTTACTCACTTTAACCAGCTTTATAAATTCATCAATCGCAGTATTAAATTCACTAAGTTGAGTTGCCTGCACCGCTTGTTTATATGCAAGGCCCGTGTTTTTCATATTTACTTCAAGATCGACTTCTTGCTGCGCAAAAGACATTGAACTAAACGCAAAGGTAAAAATAATAACTAAATACTTCATGGTCAAACCTATTAATTAAAAACACCTAAATTGTATCAAGTTTACGTAGCAAAGTAACTTTACGAGCTGTTATGAGCACTTTGAGCTGTAAAGGGGGTTTACAAATTAATCATTTTAAAGCCGCAATAGTGAAAAATATTCAAATAACGATTTTTTTGAATAAAAAACACCTAATAAAAATCACTTTAAAAGAGTAATAACACACATAACCTTTACAAATAAGTACATATAACACTCGCTGACAACTTCATATAAATAAAAATTTATATGTGAATAATTATAAACCGCAAAAAATTGACTTAAAAAACAACTGAAAATTTAACAAATAAAAACCAATGTTAATAACTAAAATATATAAGAAAAACCAAATGTAAAAACACCTCAGTAAATCATTTAAAGGGCCTTTGTAATTAATACCAAAAAACACAATAAAAGTTCTTCAGGTTATTTCAAGTTGCTTATTTTACAGTGAGTTAGCTGCTTTTAATAAAATAATCAGCATGCAATAATCGCCGCCCTCATAAAAAAAGTTATAGGGCTTTATCCAAATACAAACTGCATTTGGATAAAACTACATTGTATTTAATTACTATAAAATGTTCTCTGGGAATCAAATGAAACGTCATAATTTACTTTCTACTAGCATTAAATGTGCATTAATTACTGCTGCTGCAACAGCAAGTAATTCTGTGCTTGCACAAGATGAGCAAGCAACAAAAATTGAACGTGTTGAAGTAACGGGTTCACGTATTTTACGTGAAGGTGCTATTGCGCCTGCACCTGTTACAGTTATCAGTGGCGAGCAGCTAATGAACACTGGCGCAGTAAACATTGGTGAAGCGCTAAATAACTTACCTGCACTTGGCAATACATATTCTATGGCTAACTCAGGCCGTTTTATTGGTACTGCGGGTTTAAATATTCTTGATTTACGTAACATGGGTACAGATCGTACTTTGGTACTTGTAAATGGCAAGCGTCATGTATCAAGCTCTGCAGGTTCTCAATCTGTAGATACCAACACTATTCCAAGTGTATGGGTTGAACGTGTAGAGATAATTACTGGTGGTGCATCTGCTGTATACGGTGCTGATGCGGTGACAGGTGTTGTTAACTTTATATTAAAAGACAACATTGAAGGCATGGACTTTAGCGTTACACGTGGTTTTGCCGATTTAAGCAGCTACAACAACGAAAAAGCGACGTTCTCATACGGCTCTAACTTTGATAACGATCGTGGTAATGCAGCTTTTGCTATTGAATACTCAGGCCAGGATTCATTAAACGCGCTTGATCACCCTTGGACTAGCACTTCGTTTAGTAGTTTACGCAGAGAAGTTTTACCTGGTGAAGATACAAATAGCTTAGACTTTCCTGATAAAATTTTAACGCCAAATGCAGGTTATTACGCAATTAATAACGCGGGTGTTTACGCACTCGAAGATTCAACTAAGTTTATCAATAGCTTTAACCCTGACAGCAGCGCCCGTGATTTATACATAGGTAATAATGTAGATTTGTATTCATGTGCAGAATGTGACTTTTTCAACCTAGGTCAATTTGAAGAAATTCAACCTGAGTTTGAGCGTTACAACGTAAACTTTAAAGTTAACTACGATGTTACCGACGACTTAAACGTTTACTTTGATGCTAAATATGTAAACAGCCAAGGTGAAAGCATAGGCCAACCTGCATTTTTCTTCTTTGACGATGAAAACAGCATTAAAATCGACAACCCTTACCTAGACCCAGCCATCAAAGCGCGTATGAAAGAACAAGGTGTTGATTCGATCATGGTTAACCGCATGATGACCGACCTTGGCCGCCGCATTGAAAACAATACGCGTGAAACAACGCGCTTTGTTACCGGCTTAAAAGGTACTGTATTTGAAGATTGGGAATTAGATACATCAGTTGTTTATGGCCAAACTGATCTAGAGCGTGAAAACGGCGCTAACATGATTGTAGCCAACTACTTTAATGCACTTGATGCCGTTGAAGATACAAATGGTAACGTAGTATGTCGTAGTGCTGCAGCCCAAGCTGATGGCTGTGTTCCTGTAAATATTATGGGGTTTGGTTCGCCATCTCAACAAGCCATTGATTACATTAATACGGTATCTGTTGGCACATCAACTATTAAGCAAACAGTTATTTCTGGCTCACTTGCTAATGGCGCTATTTTTGAATTACCAGCGGGCTATGTAGGTGTTGCATTTGGTGCTGAGTACCGTAAAGAAGAAAGCGAAACAAAAGAGCCTGATAACGCTGAAGGTACTTTCTTTAACGCTCTGGGCGAAGATAAAGGCTCGTTTAATGTTCGCGAAGTATTCTTTGAAGCGACGATGCCAATTTTAACTGATTTACCGCTTATTCAAGACTTAGTGTTTGATACTGCAGTACGTCATGCTGACTACAGTACGATTGGCGAAGCAACTAGCTGGAAACTTGGCCTTGATTGGACTGTAAATGATGAGCTACGTGTACGTGTAACACAATCTGCTGCGCTTCGTGCGCCTAACATTAGTGAAGTATTTGGTGCAGCAAGCCAAACTTTCTACAATGTAGACGACCCGTGTCGCGCTGACAACCTAGGTGATTTATCAAACGGAGCAACCCGCACTGCAAATTGTGCCGCGTTAGGTGTAGCGAGTGATTTCAACTCAGGTTACGATGCAGCCTCATTAGATGGTTTAAGCAGTGGTAACCGCGATGTAAAAGGTGAAGAGTCAACAAGTACAACTGTAGGTATTGTTTACCAACCAGAGTTTTTAGAAAATGCGCTACTTACTATTGATTACTGGGAAATTGAACTTGAAGATGCAATTGACACAATTAATGCGCAAGACATTCTTGATCGCTGTGTTGATAGCGCAACAGGTATAAACAATCAATACTGTAACTTAATTACACGTAATGCTAATGGCGAAATTACTTTAATACAAAACTCTGTATTAAATGTTGCTGGCCAAAAAGCATCAGGGGTTGATTTTGAACTAGGTTACGATTTTGACGCGTTTGAAGGTAGCTTTAAAACACGCTTAATTGGTACTTACTTAATTGAACGTAAAGATTACCCGTTCCAAGACGATCCTAGTAACTACATTGAATACGCAGGTACTACAGGTGAAGCTAAGTGGCAAACTAACTTATCTGTAAGTTATGTTATGGACAACTTTTTCTCAACAGTTGAAACACGCTTTTTAAGTGAAGTCGATTTATACACAAATGTTGAACTTGAAAACAACCCAAATCCAAGTAATCAAATGTCTTACGGTAAATACTTTATTACCGATATGACTGTTGGTTATAACTTCGATAGCGGTTTAGGCGTTAAAGTAGGTGTTGATAACGTATTTAACCGTAAACTTCCGTACGGTTCACGTGGTACAAGCGCGGGTAGCGCAAGTTACGATAACATTGGCCGCTTTGGCTACATTAACTTAAGCTACAGCTTATAATTAATAAAATAATTTATTAGGGCGTGTTGATCATTGGTGGGTGAATTTGCAGCAGTATGTTTGGTTTTTAGGCAAAGCAGAGCCTATGTAGTGTGGTTATTCCCCATAAATAGGCGATAACGCAGCATAAATACCAAACATGCGCTGCCCGAAGGGTTCTTTCTAGGGACTATTAACTCTTTGTTGCTCGGTTTTTACTTAGCCCACTAGGTTACAAACCTCGCGTCGCGATTTAATCGCCCCTAGATTGAACAAATTTCAATCCACAAAGATCAACACGCCCTAGTTAAAACAAAGGCTCGCAGTGCGAGCCTTTTTTATATACTTTATTTAATATTACTCAGCCACACGCTTTGGTATGGTTCTAGCTCTATCGTTAATTGGCTTTCTTCAATCGTTTTATTTGCTACCAAATCAAACCACTTTTGGGTGTTAATTAAGTTTAAGTCGGCCAATGTGAGTGTTTGTGGTTTATCGCTAATGTTATAAACACAAAATATACTTTGGCGCCTGTCAATGCTTTGTCTCCAAAAACCAAACAACCCACCTGCTAAATGCAGCGTAAACTGTGTAGCATTGGGGTGAAAGGCACTCTGCTTTTTGCGTACTGCCAATAAGCTTTTTATGCCGTTAAACACTTTATGATGATGACTGTACTTTTCACCAATTGCCGCGAGTAGCTTTGATTCTTGCCAACGATGGCGGTTAATAGCGCGGTTATGCTGTGAATTTTCAAATCGGTCGTAATCGTTAGTTGTACCCAACAAACTATGAATATAAAGCCCTGGGATACCTTCAAGCGCAAACATAATTGCGTGAGCACACATAAATCGCTCAAGGCCATACTTATCAGGGCCATTGTGCGTCCCTTGAAGTGCATCAAATAAAGCAATATTTAGCTCGTACGGTGTATGTGTGCCATCGTTACTTGTACGCATAGATACACGACCACCAAACTGCATGGTTGTACTTACTAGTGACGCCACTTCGCTAGGCTGTAGTAAACCTTCAATTGGTCTGAGCCCTACTCCATCATGCGAGGCTATAAAGTTAAAGTATGCCGTCCCATTTTGCGCAGGCGGCATGCTCATCATCCAATGCTTTATTGCAGTACTATCACCACTAAGTAATGTATGAAGCAACAATGGCGGCAATGCAAAGTTATAAATACTGTGCGCTTCGTTAGCGTTACCAAAGTACGATAGGTTTTCTTGGTTTGGAATATTGGTTTCGGTAATTATAACTACGCTGGGCTCTGCGTGCTCAATAAGTGTTCGCATTAGCCTTACTGCTTCATGTGTTTGCGGCAAGTTAATGCAACTTGTATTAAGCTGTTTCCACAAAAATGCAACCGCATCAAGCCTAAACAAACGCACGCCATTGTCTAAATAATGCCTAATTATTCCCACAAACTCTTTAAGTACATCAGGATTGCCAAAGTCAAAATCAACCTGATCGTGACTAAACGTACACCATACGTGCTTTTCACCGCTTGGCGTTGTTACAGTATTTAATAACGATGAGGTTCGCGGGCGTACAACTTGGCTTAAATCATCCGTTAAGCTGGCCGTTTTAAAGTAGTCTTTACCAGGGTGTAAATCGTTTAAAAAGTTCTCAAACCATACGCTTCTGCTTGAGCAATGGTTAATAACTAAATCTGCCATTAACTTTACGTCTTTAGCGATGTTTTGAATATCGCCCCAATCACCTAACGACTCATTCACTTGCACGTAGTTCATTACGGCAAAGCCTTCATCTGAGCTATACGGGTAAAATGGCAATATATGCAGCGCATTTAACTGCATATCACATTGCTCTTTTATAAACCGGTGTAGTGTTTTAAGCGGTGCCTCCATTGGGCTCGATACAGCAAATTCACTATCATCATGTTTAATAATAGAGTCGCCATAAGCAATCAATACTATATCTTGTTCATCCCACCGGTTTGTATGGGGGGTCGGGTCGCGCAGTGCATTGCTACCTAATATAATTTTAATGAGTTGCTGAGCAAGCTCAGTAACCGATAAAGGCAGCTCAACCCCCTCATAAATAATATGAAGATGTTGCTCTACTCGTTGTAAAAATAATTCGCTAACTGTGCTCACATGCGCCCCTAATATTTATTGTTTAGACTTATAGGCTAGTTAACCTGCGCGCAGGTTAACTATATTCTTCGTTATCTAGCTCTACGGCTTCTTTTAAGCGCTCAAGTACATCTGGCATTGCTGATACAACACGGTTCCAACTTGGCACAAATGGCGCTTCCATTGGGTTTTCTAGAAAGTGTTGACCTGCTTCCATAATATTTTGTGCAAACATTTCTACTGCTTTTTCTTCTTGGTGTACATCAAGTGTTAACCCGTTCATAAGCGCATCGTTGTGATAGGTTTCAATAAAATCTAGCCCGATACGGTAGTAAGTCGCTTTTAATGAACGAATTGTTTCGCTGGTAAAAGTAACACCTTGAGTCGCCAGCTTTCTAAACAATGCCTTAGTAATATCAATCGACATTTTAGACAAGCCTGCGCTTTGGTCATCAAGTGAAAGTTCTTGGTGCTTATGATCGTAATTATCTGCAATATCTACTTGGCATAAGCGGTTATGAGAGTAATTACGATACATTTCACTCAGTACGCCTATTTCAAGGCCCCAGTCACTTGGAATGCGAATATCGTTTAAAACATCGCGTCTAAACGAAAACTCACCTGCAAGTGGGTATCTAAATGAGTCCATATATTCAAGGTAGTCGGTATTGCCTAAAATTGTTTTAAACGAGCGAAGCAATGGCGTTACTAATAAGCGCGATACACGGCCATTAATTTTGCCATTCGCAGTACGCGGGTAAAACCCTTTACAAAATTCATAGTTAAAACGCGGGTGCGCAACGGGGTAAATTAAGCGAGCAAGTAAGCTTCTGTCGTAGGTTAAAATATCGCAATCATGCAGCGCGATAGATTCCACTTCCGCTGTTGCTAATTTATAGCCCATGCAGTACCACACGTTACGGCCTTTACCCAGCTCACGCGGTGCAACGCCTAGCTCTTGTAATTCTTTATCAAGTGCTTGTAAGCGTGGGCCGTCGTTCCATAATACTTTATGGTTTTGGTTTAGCTCTTTAAAAAAACCAAGTGCATGGCGGTACTGTGCTTCGTCGGCTCTATCTAAACCTATGGTAATTTGCGATAAATACGGTACTTCGCGTAATTCGCTAACTATATTTTGCAGTGCAGGGCCTTCGAGTTCACTAAATAACGAAGGAAGTATTAATCCCATTGGGCGCTGCTTGCTAAAAGTAAGTAGCTCTTTTTCTAGATCTTCTATTGGTCTGTCGGCAATATTATGTAATGTTGTAATAATGCCATTTTGATAAAAATCAGCCATGAGATGTTTGCTCCTCAGAAATACTTAAAATACTGCTAATGCACGGCAACGATGTTATTTCTTCAATCCAGCCCAGCGGTGCTGGCGATTGAGAGTATCGTGCTTTATTGTGCGACAATTTAACCGGCTTTTTACTCGCCGGATTGGCGATAATAATGGCGATATTTGCATGCTCTAACATTTGCTTATCGTTATCGCTATCACCAAGTGCAATGACCGTGAGAGGCTTTCTGAAATGATGGGTAAACTGTTTAACTAACCACTGCTGTGCAGCGCTTTTATCGGTATTTTTGGCAATATGAATGAAGCGCCCACCAATTTTTATATCGTAGCCGAGTGCTTCAACATCGTTTACAAAGGCTGTGAGTAATTCGTCGTTGCCATACCAATAAAGAGGGTCTGAATAATCGCGGGTTTGTGCGCGTCTTGCTTGCGCATCATCGAGGCCTGTAAGTTCTGATATTTGCTCACTCGATAAGTCACTAAACAATTTGTAATGTGCTTTATAATCTGCCTTTAAAGTATTTAGATCATCTAATAAACTCGATAGCGGCTTTGCCATTGCGTAGCACCAATACGCGCCTATTTTTTTACAACCAATTGGCTTTAATTCAAAATAGTCTTCTGGAATAAATACCGCTGCACCGTTTTCAACAATAAAAGGCTGTTGAATATTTAAATCGTTTTTAAGCTCTATAACTTCGCAAAAAGTTTTACTGGTATTAAACACCACAGGAATATGTGCATTTTGCAGCTGCTGTAATAACTCACTGATATTATTGGTATTGTAATCGGCGTGATCGAGTAATGTACCGTCCAAATCTGTAAAAATAATGGGTTGAAGTGTGTCATCACTCGTTAGGTGCATACCGCTAATATCGCGGTTGCTATCAAGTTCAATTAAAGCGTTTGCTTTAGCGCTCAGTGTGTTTAAGTTCTCACGCGTAATGCGCTCAAAATGAGAAATAAAATACACCAATTGCTCGTTAGTCATGGTGCCTGAGCCTTCACCTTTTTTGGCTATTAACTTTTGTTCTTGCTCTTGTCTCCATGTAAAAACATCACTAAAACTCGGTGCTTTTAGCATAACGGTATAATCAATTAGGTTAAAAACGGCTTTATATTCGTTTGCCAAACAGCTGTTTACACAGCGGCGCCAAACGCCTTCTTTATCAAATTGTTGCTCTAACTCGTTAAGCGGCTCACTCAATGAAAACAACGGTTGTGGCTCACTGCCTACGCACCACCCTTCTAAAATAACAATATCAACTGACTTTTCGTTTGTTAGCCAATCACTTGCTGGCACGCAGTCGTCTTCGTGTTTATTAAAACGTGGAAGCGGTACGTTTACCTCTCCTGCCAGTAAGTTAGTTATTGTGCTATTCATTAAAGCTACGTCGTGAGTACCCGGTACTCCGCGAGTAGTAAAAAGAGGATGTACGTCTTTGGCAAGTTCACTACGTGCTTGTTTTGCTAAATAAAAGTCATCAATAGACAATGCAACACTGTAAAGTGGTGTGTTTTTAGAAAACCAGGTAACTAAAAAATCAGCGAGTGTTGTTTTTCCTGAGCCTTGGCATCCATTTATGGCAACAAAAATAGGAGTATTTGTTTTTTTAGATTCGAGGATGTCATGCGCGAGTGGAACAAAATATTGCTCACTCAAATATTGATACTTTAAAGGCAGTTGGTGTTTTGCTAAAAACGGGGTTATATCCACAATATTGGCCTCTGACATAGTAACTCCTTTGCATACAATGCGTTCTGGAAGTTAAATGCAGATACTAGACCATTATTATTTTTGTATATTTATTAAGAAGTTAAAAAAATAGCGCATTAAAAATGCGCTATTATGGTGCAATCTATTTAGCTAATGTGCAAAATTAAACTTTTTCAGGTTCTGCTTTTGGTAATACTAAGTTAAGTACTATTCCTAAAATAGCGCAGAGGCTTACGCCCTCTAAACTAAATTGGCTACCACCAATATGCATACCACCAATACCGCACACCAAAATAAGCGCAACAATACTTAAGTTACGCGGCGCGGTTAAATCATCGCCCGACTTAACCAGTGTATTTAAACCCACTACAGCAATAGAGCCAAAAAGTAGAATCATAATGCCGCCCATTACAGGTACAGGAATAGTTTGCAAACCAGATCCCATTTTAGCTACAAACGCTAAAATAATGGCAATAACAGCTGTCCACATCATTACTTTAGGATTGAAGTTTTTGGTAAGCATAACTGCCCCCGTTACTTCTGAGTAAGTAGTGTTAGGCGGGCCACCAAATAATGATGCCGCAGAAGTCGCAAGGCCATCACCAAACAAAGTACGATGAAGCCCAGGCTTTTTCAAAAAGTCTTTATTGGTTACTTGGCTAATAGCCATCATATCGCCAATATGCTCAATTGCAGGTGCTATTGCTACAGGTACCATAAACAAAATAGCCTGCCATTTAAACTCAGGCCAAGTAAAGTTTGGTACAGCAAACCACTGTGCGTTAGTCACTGCGTCAAATTGCACAACGCCCATACCAAGCGATAAACAATAACCCGCTACAACCCCTGCCAGAATAGGTATAAGCTTAAATACGCCTTTTCCCCATACTGCAAAAATAAGCGTAACCACTAACGAGAACAACGAAATATAAATAGCGCTGGTGTAATCAATAATTTGAATACTGCCGTCGCCACTTTTACCCATCGCCATATTTACAGCAACAGGTGCTAACGCAAGGCCAATAACCATAATTACTGGGCCTACAACCACAGGTGGTAAAATTTTATGAAGCGTTGCAACGCCTTTAAATTTCACTAATAAACTTAAAAGCATATAAGCAAAACCCGCCACCATTAAGCCGCCCATAGTGGCCGGCACGCCCCACATTTGCACAGCGGCAATAATAGGTGCAATAAAGGCAAACGATGAAGCTAAAAATATAGGCACTTGGCCTTTAGTCACTACTTGAAACAGCAAGGTGCCAATGCCTGCGGTAAAAAGCGCAACATTAGGATCCAAGCCCGTTAAAAGCGGCACTAATACCAGCGCACCAAATGCTACAAACAGCATTTGCGCGCCCGTTAAAATAGTTTTTATTGAAAAGGTGTCATTATTTTGCACTTAAGACTCCTAAACAGTACCGAATATTTTGTCGCCCGCATCGCCTAAACCAGGGATAATATAGCCCTTTTCGTTCAAGTGGCTATCTACTGAGGCTGTAAATATTTCTACATCTGGATGTGCTGTAAGTGTTCTTTCAACACCTTCTGGTGCTGCAACTAGTACAATCACTTTGATTTCTTTACAGCCTGCTTTTTTAAGCATATCGATTGTGGCAATCATTGAGCCACCCGTTGCAAGCATAGGGTCAATAACTAAGCTTAAGCGCTCATCAATATTACCTACTAGCTTTTCAAAATATGGTACTGGCTCTAGTGTTTCTTCGTTACGTTCAAGACCAACAACACTCACTTTAGCCGCTGGTAATAACTGCATAACACCGTCCATCATGCCAAGACCAGCGCGTAAAATAGGCACTACGGTAATTTTTTTACCTTTAATATGCTCTACTTTTAATTTATTGCCATCCCAGCCTGTAATTTCGTTATCTTCTAACTGTAGGTTTTTAGTTGCTTCGTAGGTTAATAAGGTTCCAACTTCAGAACATAATTCACGAAAGCTTTTAGTACTAATACCATGCGCTCGCATTAGGCCTAGTTTATGTTGAACAAGAGGGTGAGAAATAACGTGAATTGCCATGATATAAACCTACTGATACAAGAATTTGCAGTATTTTATATTAAAAAAGGTCATTTGACCTGTAGTTTTAAAGAGATTTTCATACATCGTGCCAAAATGTATTGTTTTGCTTGATATTTATGCAAGCAATCAACCCGTTGTGTTTATTAAATGTTACTCGCTAACCAGCTGTTTACTTGCTGTTGCATATAACTATTTATTTTTTGATGCTCAGGGCTCCAGCCAGCTAAAAATCGATAAAAGTCAGCCCATGCAGCAGGCCATAAAGCGAGCCAATCGTCAGCTATTTTACTTGCTGGTGCTGTAGGATGATAAGTAGTAATAGCAGCCTTTAAATTATCAAAATAAAACGCAAGATACTCATCAGCGCACTCGTGTAATTGTGCATCACTTAAGCAACTGGTCATAAAATACATCACATCAATTATCCCAGAACCTGCACCTATATACTGAAAATCATAACCGAGTATTTCATCGCGCTCATTAGCTGCAAAGTTAGCAAGTTTTGCATCGCCATGAATCAGCGTTTTATACGCACAACTTTGTAGCTGCTCATCTATTTTATGTGCAGCATTTTTAATATCGGACTTTTTATCAAGGTTATCTTTTAGTTTATTAAACTCATCTGGGCGCGTACTTAAATGCCAGTAGTTGCCTTGCTGCCATAACCCTTCAGCGGGTTTACTTAAGTTAAACGCATGAAAGTGTGCAAGCCACTTTACTATAGCTTTAACATGTTGTGGCCCTGCTTGAGCAAACCCATGTTTGGTGAAATCCTTAAATACCAGCGCATATTCATCATCTTTATTAATTGCACCTATAGATTCAATACTTTGCGCATGTACTGGTAAATGCTGGCTATAAAGCTTATAAAAAGTGTATTCAACACTATAGGAATGCTGCTTTCTTTTAAGCGCAAATTCGCTTTGTTTAATTTTAGGATGGTGTATATAACTGGGTATTTTAATCGCTTTAATAACGCAGGCTTTATCATCAAGCTGGCACTTCACAATACTGCCACATCCACTCCAAAGTGATGTAAGCGTATCGCCAATTTCAATGTGCTTAAAGTGAGGTTGTAATAAAGGAATGTAAAATGCCATAGCTATATTAAGTAATTAAGTTTTTTGTAGTTTAACATTAGTGGACGTTTTTAATAAAACTAAGGCATAAAAAAGCCCCACTTGGTTTTATACAAGTTTGTATGTAAATAGTGGCCAAAATCACTGTACTACTACAAAAAGACTGGTAATACTCGTGAGCACATTGTTCCCGTTTAGAGTTAGATATTTCTGATGAAGGTAAATACCCCCAATCCCAAACAATGTCAGGCTCTTTCTTTCCACAACCAAATAAAAACAACAAAGTTAAAAGGTAACTCAAATTCTTCATAGGCTTTCTAACGCCGCAAATAAACGGCAAAAATTAGTTGGCTATAATTTGTGATGCACGAGCAAAGCCAACTGTTTTTTGTCCGCGCTTTTAATTTGCATTGTTATGTACCGCCTTAAGCAGAACATTCATTAACTATATTTTCCAGAAATTCTTTTGATTCCTTGAAAGACTTAGGTGTAAACACCTCATCTGGGTCTTCTGTATTTGTACCATCAATTGTTAATTCATAGTAAGTAATTTGCCCTTCAGCTTTTTCTACTTCTACGGAGAGCAAATAACTAGTTAATGACCGATACTCTTCAAATTTCTCAAAGAAGCAGGCCTCATAGACAGGAACGTCGAGTTTTTTACCATAACCCACCAATTTGATAGATTGGAAACCACATGCAGTCAACAAAGAACAAAGTAAAATTGAAATCAGTGTTTTCATATCGCCCTAGGTTCATAACGAGCCTGTAGATTAACTCGTTTTTAAATTTGTTTTTATTGATAAACAAACCATAGCTGAGTTCCTATTTTGGTTCAATTGATTACTGTATTTTTACGCAGAATATAGAAGTGTTTGATATTGTTTTAATTGGCGTTTTGGAAGGGATTAAGGGTGGTTGAGTGGCTTTTATTTAGGGTAAAAGGGCTTACCCTTCTTAATGCATCGTGTTTTGCAGCTTTTCTATATTATGAACAAGACAGTACAGTTGCCATTGCGCATTCACTTTCATTTGACCCCGTAAGGTCAATTTATTCATGCCTTTATTCACCGTAATATTCCGCTTTTTATTTAAAAGAAAGCCGGTTCAATACTGCCGAATCGTTTGCCATTCTTTAATAAACAGCTGTCGTCGTCCGATTGGGCTATCTATTTTAACTTTCATCTTATCGACATAGCTCATCTTTTTGCGCGATTCATTATTTATAAACTGCACCTGCGCCCTGTTTTAATGGGCTTTTTTCGTAATAATTAGGATGGGTGTCATCCTAATTATTAGTAGGATGGGTGTCTAGTTTATTTTTTTTGGCTTTTAATTCAAATACAGGTTTCAAAATTCACATGGTAACTCACATATACCATTTAACTTTATACATTAATTTTATTCATAGCATAGAAACCATGCTCGAAAACAGTAAACCGAGTGCAAATAAAATCATACGTTTAGTATTATTCTCTTCTTTGTCTGTAAAAGCTTCTGCGCTGTAAGGGAAATACATTGTTTTTGAAAATATATATGGATAAATCCAATAAAATCCCATTGAATATAAAATAAAACTCCCAATCCAATTTTCAATTCCAAATCTTTCAGCAATGAACAAGCCAGAAAACACGAACCAAATTACGGCAATCAATATAAAAATTGAATTTTTCATCACTCTTTCGAACCATTTAATGTCAGATTAGTTAAGATAGCTGTTCCAGCTTCTCTTTTTGCAATTTCTTTTTTTGTGATCGTTTTTCCAGCTTTTAATGGCCCCGTAACTATTTTACTTGCACCCAATGGGGCCATTGTAATCACAGCCCCTAACATATCACCTTGGACGATTTGATCTAAATCGCAGCAGAAACGATTGCACACCCTAGAGTACAGGGAAAATTTTAGATGGGTGTCTTGTTTATTCTAACAGCATAATTAGATCACTGGCATTTAAATGGATAATGCAAAATTAAGGATGGGTGTCTAGTTTATTTCTCATTTGGGTTGGAGAAAAATCTACTTTCCAAATGTCCAACTCGTATAAATTCCCTTGCTTATCTATGTTTAACGCTGCCGATACAGGAGTACCATCCAAATCTTTAAACATATATTCAGCGATCTCTTGACCAAGTTGACGGCTGTCATAGTTATAACCTATAGCTAAACTTCCCATTCCACCATCATTCATTGGATTGACAAGTAATTGGGAAATATCTACTTCCAACTTAGCCATCTTAAGCAGTTTAGTAATTATTACAATTTCAGTTGGATTCAAATTCCGCATAAGAGATACACATAACGCCTCACTAAGAGGCAAATAATAGTTGGTTAAAATAAGCGACGAAGGAGCAAAAACCAACTGTTATTTGTCCTGCTTGAGTGACTTGTTAGTTTTAAACAACTCCAAGTAATATTCTTTGTCTAGTAAGTTACGTTGAAAGTGGCCTGCAACTGGAGGCTTAAACTCATTACCAGATAATAATAAAAGTCTTTGCTCTGTTACTTCTGGATAGTCTTCTTTTATTTGACCGAGACTAAAATGCATAAAACTGTCTAACGGAACAAATAGTTTTGTAGGAACACTTTTTGAATTGGTTTCTAACACCTCATCAATAGCAAAAATTAACCTGATGTTATTTGGTGATTTGGGGCCTGTTTTAGCTTTTAAGTCATATATCTGTTTGCCGTTTCCATCAACCATATCCACACCGACTACACGCCCGATTAAAACATGATCAGTTTTTTTAATTAATGCTTCATCAGATACTTCCAGTGGAAATGATGCAAATACATAATTAGAAATTAAACAGAAAAACAAAACTATATATTTACGCATGAACATCCTTTTAAAACTAACGCCGCGTTAAGCGGACTAAAATTGTTGGTCATGATGTGTAGCGAAGCGAAACCTAACCAACTGTTTTAGCTCCGTTTAAACGCCTTGTTAGAATTTCATTTCGACTTAAGAGTGATTTCTATATCAAGCTCTTTAGCCTCAGTCTTTACTGCTTTAATATAGTGTAATTTTATGGAACCCTCTACAAACTTTAGCCTTTTACTACTTTGTGCTTTAGGTGTATCACCAGAAGTCGTCACTGTATAATGATAATACTCATATTCACTATTGTGATGTTCATTACACTCATTTATTTTTTGAGAGTTATAATAAAAAGGCTGTACTTCAGAGTGCTCAGGAAATAGAACAACATTAAGTCCCTCCATTCCTGTTTGCACAGAGCTAAAAACTAGACCATGTATATCAGCACCAAAGTTAACACGTAAATACTCAAATATAATTTGAGTTTCAAGATACGTAGATGTCCCCCTCTGAGATGCAGGCTTAGATAGTAAGAAGATTAATTGTTTAATAAATTGTGATTTATGAGAGTTATCTGAAAAATCAGCTTCAAGTGGACAAAAGTACATTTTACTAATTTCTGTTAATTTTCTTAAATCTAATAACCTCAAAGTATTTATTGTTCTGAATTCCGCTGACATAACGCTATCACCAGTTATAGCGCGAACCTCGCTAAAGCATGTTTCTCGGTCACTTGAGGCATAAAACGCCGAAATACCAGTAGGGGTCATTCGTTGGTCAGTAGCTAGTTTTTGGGGTACAGGGCCAAGTTGGTTAGCGGGGTCACTGAAAATTTCAGCTCTTTCATTTGCAGTGTTTGCAACTCGTGCCCTAAACATTGAGGCATTTGGATTAAGTTCATGAATGACATCATCAATAATAACGCCATTCTTTTGAATAATTGCAAATAAAGAATTCAAAAATTCTTTTGCCGAATCATTAAAAAATCTATGGTTATGAGAAACTGATTTTATAAATTCAGTCCATTTATATTCATAAGCATTATGATCGAGAGTACCATCATCGTAAACAAATAAAGTTTCATTAGTATTTAGTGACGCTATAATATGCTCAGTTAAATCATCTCGTAACTGCTCAGAGCCAACTTCTAAATTGTCTATCATTTCCCAAATCTCTGATACGCACAAATCATCACTTCCGTGATAAAACATCCCAACTTCCATTGGACTACATTCAGACAATGGTATAACTGATTCCATGAAACGAGATTCGAAAAGGTCAAAAATCACTTCTTTATTAGCAATATTGTTTTTTTCTTCGCCACAATAGAAACATAAGTCATGAGCAGGTTTTTTATTAATTTCTACTTTTATTGATTCAACATCAATACAATCGGCACATATAAAACTCATTGCTACCTCTAAAATTCTAACGCTTATATTAAGCGGCTAAGTACTGTTGGCTATAATGCGCGGAGCGCTAGCCGACTGTACGTGTCCGTTTGAATA